>DASZWG010000516.1:0-4037 GCA_035546675.1 Mucilaginibacter sp.
GCTGGTAACGGGTAGAGGCGTCCATCGTGTTTACTGTATGCGTCCAGCCCAGGTTGTTGTTGAAAGCGATGGCCAATACCGGCATCCCGACCAACGCTGCGCCATAGGCATCAAATCCGGGACCGTTTAAGTGCGCTTCAAAAAAGGTAAATAGTCCCCACCAGGGCAAATGCGGGTTTGCCAGCAGCATAGCATGTTTCGAGGCTGAACGGCTGGCTGCTATAGCCATGGCGTTAGAGCCCGGCGGGCCGCCTTGTTTGCGCGCCTGATAAATATTATCACCTGCAACAAAAACCAGGCTTAATACATTAACACAATGTGCAATAACATCCTGCGGTGTAACCGGCAAAATTTGCTTATAATCTGTACCGATGTTTTCAGGATGTGCCTTTGCATAGTCGTTAATACCTTTTACAAAGGCATTAAGATAATTGCGATATTCAACGTGCTGTTCCGAATAGATCTTGTTGGCCAACTCTGAGAGATCAAACCTTTGGACATTCACGTCATTATTCAAATATGCTTTACCCCAGTATTGAGCAGCTATACCGCGTGCCTGGGCATATAATTTGAGCAGAAGATTTGCATCGTTGTGCATCTGCGCCCAGCCGAAAGCGTAATACATGCCTGCAGTGGTTTTACTGTAGATATGCGGCACGCCATAATTATCCCATAAGATCTCGGGCTGCCTTTTTTGGGCATAACCAGGATTAAAACTCAGGAATAATAGGCAGATGAAAAGAATTTTAGCAGTGGTTCTCATGTGGCGATTCATTAATTACTGACTTTATTCCAAACATCTTTTGCGCTGATTATAAACCTGGCGACCCTTTTATCGTCGCCGCGTACAAACTGCACTGACCAGCCTATACCCGAGACGATAAAGTTATCACCATTTAAATGCTCCAGTTGCTTGTGAGCGTTATCCCACGATTGCGTTGCCACCAGCGAATTGTTCTCTATTACAATGGTCACATATAAGTTCGTATCCCGGCTAAGTTCATATTTCCCGGTATATTCTGTTAATGAGTCTTGCCTGATTTTTTCAACGGATGTAACTTGTTGTAAACGCGGAGCAGCATCAGCAATTGCCACGGTCGCGCAGGTCAATAAGGTGAAGATCAAATGCTTTTTCATGTTTCCGATTTTTTTTGAGCAAAGGAAGGCACCCAGCCGGCCACAACCTACTCAAATCATGATTTGAGCATTATTTGGCCGATTACAGACCTCTGGTATTGTCCCGGCGTGACTCCTGTAAATTGCTTAAAACATCGTTGAAATGTTGCCAACGAATTAAAACCGCAATCGAGCCCGATGGCGGCTATGGTAAATTGCCGGGTGGCCGGGTCAATTAATCTTCTTTTCGCCTCTTCCACGCGGTATTCATTAATAAAATCATTAAAGCCTTTCCCGATGTGGTGGTTAAGCAGATTGGAGACCGATCGTTCGGTGAGTGACAGCTTTTCGGCCAGCATATCCATTTTCAATAAGGGGTCAAGGTAGATTTTCTCAAACTCCATTAATTGGTTAAGCCGGTAGCTGTAATCGACGGCTTCAGCGCCGGTAAAATAAACCTTGCCAATTGGCTTGTTATATTCCAGGATATCTTCAGTCGTCATGTGTGAATGACGCCTGTAAATGGCCATACTGGTCACGTAGATAAACAAAGTTGCAGGTATATATATGATATAATAATCCCAGACAGAACTATAAGCATATATCAGCATCGTGATCAGCAATCCGAATGCTAAAGCGGCCATTACGTAAATAATATTCCTGGCCCGCTTCAAATCAGCCTGTTTATAAACAGATTGCTGCTTATCGCTTAACCGGCGTCTTATCATGCCGTAGCTTATGACGGAGTAAACCGAAAGGGAAATAAAAACAGGCAGGTTATCCAAAATAGTGCCCCTTCTGAAAAGGATACTTTGCACTTCGTATGAAAAATAGAATCGCTGAACCACCGGTATGGCTAATATCCGTGTAACATAGAGCAGTGCTATAACCTGCGATTGTGCATCCAGCAGCAAGGGCAGAAAGTGCCAATAATCCCTGCGCTTTAGCTTTACTTCATCTTTAATAAGGCCACGGGTATAAAAATAAAGGAGCGGCCCTATAGCCAATCGTAATAAAGGCACGAAGGGTATTATCTCGGTATGTGCCTGCCAATACCCCGACTGCATGGCTTCGTTAACTAAAGCTGTTTCAGCAATAACAAAGACCAATACCGCTATCCGGTAGTTGTTTTTGATCTTTTTTGCCGAATAAGCCAGCAGTACGGATATGATCAAACCCTGGAGCGCTAAAAACAGGATAAAAAAATCGACTATACCCAGTGAGATATACACTATGGCAATTTAAGCGAAAACACACTTATCTGAAACAGGCGCAGTGAATTTATTTAGCCGGTCAAGGCTTCTTCATCTCGTTCAACTTCCTGCGTGTGTCTGCCGTCTCATGTAGTTTAAGCGATCGGGTATAGGCTTCTATTGCATGCTGTTTATCGCCGCGAGCCGAATAATAATCACCTAAACTGTCAAAAGCGTTGGAGCTTCCCGGATGTTTTTCGGTGTTCATTTTAAACAGTTTGTAAGCATCATCCCATCTGCCCAGTTCCATGCAACTGTAGGCATAATCATTCACCTGTTCCTCGGTTGGCTCCACCGCATATCCAAGCCGCTCAGAGATCATTTTATAATGATCGGTCAGCGCAGAAGCAAAACTAATTTCGGGATGGTTAATAAATGCAGCCGTGCTGATTGAATAATAATCAAACAAGTAACGTAAGGCATCATATTCGGAGACCAGTTCTACAGTGCCGTGGCGTTCGTTCGGATAAAATTTGGATGTCCACCGCAGACCCGCCGGTTTGGCGTTACGCAAAATATGCACGAAAGGTATCACTGCCCTGGGTATCATCGTGAGGTAGGAAGTGTCTTTCAACACCGATACGGTATCTTCTCCTGCCGGGATATTATTAGCAATGGCGATAAATAAAGACTTTTTGCTGAAATCATGCTCAGACAGATCATTTTCGTATTTTTTTATCCATCGCTGATCATCCCACCAAAGACTCGGATCGAGCGCTATATAAGCATTGAACAGGTTAGTATGATTGAATAATGCATTCATCACAGTGAGGCCTCCCAGCGAATGCCCGCTGATTATACGGTAAGGTGCAACCGGGTATCTGGAGCCGATATAAGGTATCAGTTCCTTTTCCATAAATGCCATAAAGTTTTCCCCGCCGCCGGATCCACCAATGCCGGTAACATGCGTCGGCGTCAGGTCGCGTTCACGGTTGGTATTGGTAATGCCCACTACGATCATCGGCGGTATAGCACCGCTCATCTGTTCGGTTATAGCAACGGCCGACTCAAAATGATCCTCACCATCCAGAATGTACAGCACGGGGTATCGTTCGCCCTTATTGCCATGCGGAACGTGTACATAGATCACCCTGTTTTCGTTCAGGATATTGGAATGCAGGGTATCAACTATGCCGATCAGCATCGGGTTATGCTGCTGAGCGTATGCGGACAGGGAACCCAGGCAAATAATTAATATTAGTAACTTTTTCATCTTCTCAATTCAGGAAGGAAAATTCTATAAAGATGGGTTAGAGGATATCACTATCTTGTGGATATTATCGAATATCTCAACCATTAAATATAGGACGGGAGATTTTCATAATCGTTACAGCCAACAGGGTGAATTTCATGATGTATGATCGCACACGATCTTCCACTCTCCATTGATCTTGCGGAACCAAAGCGTGAAATAGCCGCCGGGCGAATCGTTCTTGCGCTTGAGGCGCCAGCCGCCTAAAACAAAGGCATTGCTGCTGTCCAGCACTTTTACCTGCAGGATATCAAAAGTAAGCTCTCCCATAGCCGCCTTGTCGGGATAATGCTCCTTGTAGCGTTCCAGCGTGCTTTGCCAGCCGTAAACAGGCGGTGAACTGCCGACGAACATGAGCGAATCGGATTTCCAGTATCCCTGCATAAAGCCTTCCACATCGCCGCGGTTCCAGGCCT
>DASZWG010000517.1:0-6139 GCA_035546675.1 Mucilaginibacter sp.
CGCCAGGCAACCCCATATCGTATGCGCCGCCGTCGGGATAAAATTGATGGTCACCCAGCCGTCACGGTTGATATGCTCACCAAATACGGTGTCCATATACGCGCCGAAGTTATGATACTCCGTAAAAGGCTGATCAAAACCCGGTACACGTATGGCGCGGTACAATACTTCGGTCAATATCAATAAAACAACCGATGCCCCGATCTGGAACCGGTACGATCTGTTGATGATAAGGTAAGCAATCATGGTCGTTACCGACAATTGGGTTAATACGTTCCAAAGTTCCCAAACCAGTTTACCCGCGTAAAAGCACTGTACAGCGGTACCGAGAATGAGCAGTTTGAGCGAACGGATAGCGATATGCCGCAGGTTCTGCTCCCAGCTTATCCCCTTTTGCAGCTTGCTGTGGTACGACAGGAACATGGCCGTGCCCGCCATCGTCATGAAGCCGGGCTGTATCAGGTCCCAGAAATGCAGGCCGTGCCAGGGGTGATGTTCGAACTGTATGAGCATGGTATCGAGGAAGCCGCTGTGCAGGTTACGCAGCGATTCGTATACCGAGCAGCTTTCCCCGGCAAGGAAGATCATAATGAGCCCGCGCATCACATCGAGCGATACCAACCGGCCCGGCTTAAAGGCAATCGTATTTTCCATTGTGAAGGTTTATAATCGGATGATGTAATAAAGTTAAAATTTTTTTCGGAAGTCCGTATAGATCCGAAAGATCATACCTTAATCCTTTCGCCTTTGTCCTTTCACCTTATTATATTAGCCTGATAAACCTCAATAAGTAAACATCATGGAACGCAGAGAATTCATCAAACAGGGTGCGCTGGTAACGGCCGGGCTAAGCCTGATCCCATCAGGATCGCTATTTGCTTCGGGCGCCGAAAAAGTGCGGCTGGGTTATATCGGCGTAGGCCTGCGCGGCCGCAGTCATGTCGGCGAAGGGCTTTTGCGCGATGATGTGGAGATCGTAGCCATTTGCGACACGCAGGAAAGCTCGCTGCAGTATTGCCGCGAACAATTCAAAAAAGCGGGCAAACCGCTGCCAAAAGAATATACGGGCAGCTTAGACGCCTACAAGGGACTAATCGACCGCAACGATATTGATGCAGTGATCATTGCTTCGCCCTGGCAGTTTCATCATCCACAGGCGGTGGATGCGATGAAGGCCGGTAAATACGTGGGCTGCGAGGTGATCGCCGGCCTGTCGATGGACGATCACTGGGATATCGTTCATACCTCCGAGCAAACCGGTATTCCTTACATGACGCTGGAGAATGTTTGCTACCGCCGCGATGTGATGGCCGTGCTTAACATGGTACGGCAGGGTTTGTTCGGCGAATTGCTGCACCTCGAAGGAGGTTACCAGCACAACCTGAGAACGGTATTATTTAACGACGGCAAACATTTTTACGGTCACGGCGTCGAGTTCGGGCCAAAAGCGCTGAGCGAAGCGCAGTGGCGTACGCAGTTCAATATCGACCGTAACGGCGATATTTACCCCACGCATGGCGCGGGGCCGGTAATGCACTACATCGATATTACGCGGGGTAACCGTTTCACCAACCTGGTGTCGTTCGCCAGCAAATCGCGCGGACTCGATGCTTACGTCGAAGAAATGGCACCGGGGAACCCGAACGGAAAGATCAATTTTAAAAACGGCGACGTGGTGACAACCATGATCAACTGCGCCAATGGTGAGACGGTATTGCTGACACACGACACACACCTTCCCCGGCCCTACTCGCTCGGTTTTCGCGTGCAGGGCACTAAAGGTATCTGGATGGATGTGGCCAACTCGGTCTACATCGAAAACCAGAGCAAACAAGACGATGAATGGGACCCGGTAAAAGACTGGTTCGAAAAATATGACCACCCACTCTGGAAAAAATACGCCAATGACGCAGCCGGTGCGGGCCACGGCGGCATGGACTGGTTCGTATTTAACGCCTTCGTGGAAGCCGTGAAGAAAAAGGGTCCTACCCCGATCGATGTGTACGATTCGGTAACGATGAGCGCTATTACACCGCTTTCGGAAAAATCACTGGCTGAAGGCAATATGCCGCAGGAGTTCCCCGACTTTACCCGCGGCAAATGGCAACAGCGCAAAAATAACTTTGCGCTGGGTGACAGTGGGTTTTGAGGGGGGATATACTACAGTCTATTTAGGTTTAGTATATAAACTAAATAGAGGTATATCAACAGCAATAAAGAACTGCCACCTAGAATTTAATGATGATGAGACAACAGTATTAGTTGCATTTATACTACGCAATTCAGGACCTAACTGATATGTGTAACCAATCGACAGTGGCCATTTGGGAACTCCGATAATCCCTCCAATTCCAGGTGCAAGGATATTTTGCAAAGTAAAATTCGGTAAATTAGCAGTATTAGGATCGTTTAAACGATATGCAGCGACAGCACCCAAATCGATTACCTGAACAAACAAGCTAAAAGAAGCATCACTTATTCGTTTGCTAAAAGTAACTCCGATCGGCGCATAAACTCCTGTTGTTGCTCCCCATTTATTAGTTGCTTTATCCGCTAAATACTCATTACCATAGAATCCACCAAGATAGCCATTTAGTGCAATACTGAGGTTTGTATTTTTCTTTATCGAAGCGCTCCCCGCAGGTAGCGCAACTGATTCAATTGCTTTTTCTGCATCATCAGAGCTCTGTGCTTGTATCAGGTTGCCAGCAAATGATCCATACTTTACAAAAAAAGTCATGAACTCAGAATTAAGTCCTGATGACTTGAAGTTTGAGGAAATAAAATTTATTGTTCCTATAACCGCTGCATTATAGTTTCGCAAAGCAACGTCGTGAGCTATTTCAAGTGTTTGAGTACTATAATTAAAAACGTTTTGAATGGTCTTATCAAACGTCAGTGTAGGTTCTATTAAGCTTATATTTGTTAATGATAAAAGCAGTTGCTTACCAGATTCAAAATTAGCAGCCCAATATGTCGTCAGGTCTTTTTCTCCTTTTTTCTTAGCTGCCAATAAATTATTTATAGCAGTCGCCAAAGCATCCCCTTGTGTCAATAAATTGTTCAAATATGGTTGTATGGCTGCTGCTTTATTTGTATTTAGATAATTTGCCAAATTAATAGCACCAATTTGAATGTTTTCATTTTTCAGTTGCTGATAAATTAATCCTAAGTATATATTTCCCGCAACGGGGTCTGTAATCATTGCTTTAAAGTCATTTCCGCTTATATAGCTTACCCCATTCACATTGCTTCTAATACTATAACTCAGTATATCAAAAAGCCGAATGCCATTTTTAATATTAAGATTCGCTTTGACCGAAGGCATATTTAATAAATAACTTGTATCCGAAGCAATGATATGTATTACATCAGAAACCTTTTGCTCCGAAATAAAGCCGTTTCCGAGTTGCAATGCTGAAAGAAAAATACGTCCGTCATCAGTTTGTTGGACAAATTTTTTGAAGGCATTAATCCTATTTTTGGCATCGGTCTCGCATTTCGAACAATCCACATCTTTTAGTTTTGGAATATCTACTAGCAAATCCTGTAGATCCTTGTCGAATGCTTCTCTTAATGAGTTTATTATATTCGAATATTCCCACGAATTAAAATTGTTTAATAAAACCTGTGTGTGAGGGAATAGTACCGGAAATTCCGGAAATTTTTGGTTATTTTTAAGATTGCTAAAGAAAGCAATGAATAGCTCTTCTTTTGCTCGTTCTATCAGAAACTTAGTAAGCCCGTCGGCAATTGTTGAAATGTTAGTATTGCCTACGGAGTTTGCAACCGAAGCTATAAAATTTTGTGCCCCGCCAGCAAACCCGCCAGCAAAGTAATCGCATATAAAAGGGTTCCTTCCATTTGCAATACAGAAGTTTTTATAGATATCCTTATCTGAATCTTGATAGGCGCCTGTTTGCGGATTATACGTATAAGGTTTCAAAATCTGAAATACTTGAGACCATTTAGAGTCATCAAAGACTAATGCCCCATTCTTTTGAATAAGTAGTGCCTTCAATTTTAAAGCATCATAATACGCAGTTTGAGCAGTAGTATGTAAGTATCCTATTAAACATAACAGGATCAAAAAGACTAATCGTTTCATGTGTTTGAGTTTAAGTAAGTGATGAGTTGAAGGGGAGTAAGTACCCCATAACCCTGAACTGATTGAGAAATATTGTTACCTGGAATAGACTCAGTACAACTATTTGATTGTAATGCGTTTAATAAGATTTGAAATGCAATGACGTTCTTTTTTGCTACAGCAAAAACTAGAGCCATTATGCCAGCCATGAAGGCCGTAGATGAACTGCTTGCGTTGTGAAAGGCCGGCTGTGGCGATTTTGAACATGTTAATGTATGATCGCCCGGACAAAGGCATTTTAAAAACTTAGATGTGTTGTTTTGGGGATTAATTATCCGGTTTTTATTGGCATCCAAATTATATGCACCTACCGAGAAACAACCATCGTAACTCGCCGGATTAGAATCTATAGTTGCCGACATATCACCAACAGCAGCGAGAAATATTACCCCGGAATTTTTACAACCTTCTAAAAAAGTATCCATTCCTGGTATGGGATTATAGCATTCAATGCTCATCGAAATAATATTTGCACCCAATTCCTTTGCTTTGGTAGCTCCGGATAGAATGTCGGTTGGATAAAATCCATTATTCCCGGCCTTTACTATTATCAACTCACATTGCGGCGCAATGCCAAAGACTGTTGAAGTTGTTGCACCGTTAGCTCCAATTACGCCTGCACTCATAGTTCCGTGGTTTGTAGGGCTCATATCATCTATGGTATTGCCGACTACGCTCACTGACTTATTACTAATTCTGTTTTTCAGATCGTTACTTGCAGACATTACACCTGTATCAACCACAGCTACCTTGACTCCTGAGCCTTGAGTATTATACATTTTCCAGATTTTCCATACCTCCAGGTCAACAAAGCCCCAACTTACCTTCCATTGAGCTTCGTTCTGAGAGTTATTATGCAAATAGGCTAGCGAGGTGTCCGCAACAAATTCAGCCTTTTTATCATTATAATTTTTTAACCGCACCCCATCCAACGAAACCAGCCTGTTGAGGTTATCCGTTTTCCAGATATTAGTTGTCCCGCCTTTTGGCGTTACGCCTATAATCTCATCATCTGTCAGGTAAAGCGTTTCGCCGGCAGTAAGCTGGCCGATGAAGTTATCATCGCTTTCATCTGAGGCACTGCTCCTGATATTCAGAATATTTTTGGTTACGATATACTCTTTCATATCAGGCAAATGAATTAGGTAAGGGTTTTTGATTTAGCGTAGGCGTTTTGGATGGACCGGACCCACTGTCTTCCGGCTTCTTTCCGCTTGCTCTAAGATTAACGAATTTATTCAGTAGGTCGAACCAAAAGGGAGCTCCAAGAGATATTGCCAAGGCTGTTATCAAAAAGCCAGGCAGTTTTTTCCATGATTCTTTTACCCAGATCACATACCAGATTTTATTCCAGAAACCTATATGAACGGGTTTGACTCCTATATTTTTTATAAGTATTTGCTTGCTTTTTGCCAGCCGTGGTTGATGGGCCACTGCACGAACCGAATCTTTTGCCCATTTAATTGAATCATCCTTATATCCAAAATCTCCCCATCCTAAGCCGAGCGTTGTATTTTGTTGCGAAATAGATTCATTATATAGCTTATTTATTTGGGCAATCCCTTCTTTAACCTTAGCAAAATTCGAATCAGGCTGGTTTGATTTAGTCCTATTTAATGTAGCACTACGGTTTTGTGCCGTATCAAAACCTTTAGTGTATTCGTTTACATAATTAGAAGCGTTTTTAACTAATGCTTCCCGTGCTACTTTATCGGCTGAAAGCTTTTGTATAATTTCAATTGTGCTCACATTAAACATAACTGCGAGCACTAATCCAATCATTAGTAAAATCCTGTTGGCCTGCTTTTTATACCAGCCCGAAACCCTGTCCATCATGTCATTATACCAGTTCTCCACCAGTAGTTTAAATCGCAGCAGATCGCCGTTCGCCTGATTTATGTATATATTCAGTATTTGTGCTATATTATCATTTAGTGGGTGTGCAGGGTTATTAGCCTTTTGGGTAATTGAAGAAGCAATGTCTTTAAGTAG
>DASZWG010000518.1:0-2175 GCA_035546675.1 Mucilaginibacter sp.
CCGCCACGATTTTTGTAGAGGCCAGCTCGCCGATCGAAACGATCTGATCGTATATAAAATCGTAATTATCGTGTGGCTCGTCCTCGATCATCCAGTCTATCTCGACAAACGTATTGCCCACATCATTAAAAACAGGGTGGGTGGGATCAAATAGCTCTGCCATGATCTGCTGATGATAATCTTTGATCTCCGAAAAGATATTATTTATGCCATCCGAACCATCAACATAGGCCCGTGTCAGCCGTTCGAGTGCATTAGTGGTTTTACCCATTGCCGAAACCACGACCAGCAACTGCTGCCCGGTGTATTTTCTTACAATCTCCGCAAGGTTCCGGACACCCGCGGCATCCTTTACCGATGCACCTCCGAATTTGAATACTAACATGATGTATGATTGGCTAAAGACCGAAAGCGGCCTTAATAATAAAATCCCGGAATTTAGAAAGACGATATCTGTTCTTTTGACAGTGCGCCGTTAAGCCATCCTGCCTCGATATTTGCCTCATATTTCTCATAAAACCTGATGGCGGGTTCGTTCCAGTCGAGCACCTGCCAGGTCATCCCGTTAAAACCCAGCTCACGCGCTTCGCGTATCATTTGATCGAACAAGAGTTTACCTATTCCCTTGCCTCGCCAGCTTTCTGTTACGATCAGGTCTTCCAGGTACAGGCGGCAACCCTTCCAGGTCGAATAGCGAACGTAATACAAAGCAAAACCAACAATGCCTTCCGGTGTTTCGGCCACATAAGCCTTCCAGACCGGGTTACTGCCAAAACCGGCCTCTTCAAATTCGCTTAATGTAACCGTTACTTCCTGCGGCGCACGCTCAAACAGGGCGAGTTCATGTACCAGTTCAAGCAATCTCGGACAATCTTCTTTTGTAGCTACTCTCAGGTTAGTCATCGGTCATTAGTCATCAGGTCATTGGTATGACGCTAAGATTTTTAAATCGTGTTCAATTGTTTTTCCAGTGTTTGATCACCCGCTGGCCAAATATAGTGCTTCCCAGCCGTACCATGGTGCTGCCCTGTTCAATGGCGATCTTATAGTCGGACGACATTCCCATCGACAGCGTATCGAAGGTATCCGTCCCTTTAAAATAGCTTTGTTTGATGCCTTCGAACAAGGTCTTCAACTCATAAAACTCTTCTTTGATCTGTTTCGGGTTAGGCGTGTTGGTCGCTATTCCCATTAACCCCCTTATCCGTATATGAGTCAAAGCAGCGTATTCATCAGATCGCAATAACTCGATCAGCTCATCAAAGCCAAGCCCGAATTTGGTTTCCTCGTCCGCTATGTGTACCTGCAGCAGGCAATCTATTATCCGGTTATTTTTTTGCGCCTGTTTGTCTATCTCCTGCAGCAGCTTCAGGCTGTCTACCGATTCGATCATGCTGATAAACGGCGCGATGTATTTTACCTTGTTGGTTTGAAGATGCCCTATCTGGTGCCATTCGATATCTTTCGGTAATTGCTCATATTTGGCCGCCAGCTCCTGCACCATGTTTTCGCCAAAAATACGCTGACCGGCATCATAAGCCTCCATCACCTCTTCGGCAGATTTTGTTTTGGACACCGCCACCAGTGTAACCCCCATCAGCCCGGTCTCCTTTTTTAGGCTTATAATATTATCTGCGATACTCATTTATCCGTATTTTTGCTGGAAATTGCCGCTAAATTACAGAATGCACAGATATTATAGCCTGTTTTTTTCAGTATTGCTTTTCATGTCTGCCTGTACCGGAACTGATGTTCCGAAGGGCATTATTGGCCATAAGGAAATGGCCGCCCTGCTCACGGATGTTCACATTATCGACGGTACACTATACAACGTGGTACAAATACCCGACAGCCTGTATAAGTACGGAACTGCCCGCTACACGACATTGTTCAAGCGTTATCATACGGATTCAACGCAGTTCAAAAAGAGCATGCAGTACTATTGCGCCAATCCCGACCAGTTGCAGGCCATCTATGTTAAAGTTTCCGCTAGTATCAAAGCACTGAACGATTCACTATCCAAGGCCAACGAAAAACAGATCAATATCGATAATAAGCGAAAGGCCGACTCGATGAGAAACCTGCCGCATAACGGGGTAGTGGCTCCCGTGCAGCCCAATACCCGGAAGGAAGTGCCTTTTAAGATGCCCAGAAGACGCAATGCTGTACCCATTA
>DASZWG010000519.1:0-10417 GCA_035546675.1 Mucilaginibacter sp.
GAAATTGCGAAGAATGAGCGGACTGAATTTTACATAACCTGTGCGCGGCACATAGCCTACCGCTGCGTTATAGTTTTTGCCCACGTACTCTTCCTGCAGGTACAATTGCCAGTATTTGCTGAAATACTGCAGGTGGTCGGCCAGCGCAAAATCATGACCGGAAATGCCTGGCGTGAATGATTTCAACCCCATCAGCTTGCCCGTCCACATATTGCTGGTAGACGCGAGGTTAAATTCGACCCCCACATTGCGGTTGTAATTGTCGAAATAATTGGTTCCCGGCAATGCGCCCGTGATGTCACGGTTAACGAAGATGAAGCCGATATTCGAGCGGTCGAGTACACGTCTTTGCAACGTCAGTACACCGTAGTTGCCTGCATCGAGACTGTTTTGCTGCGAATTAGCCGTCTGCATATCCATGGCCCCGATGCGCCAGTCGCGGTTCAATTGCCCCGTCAGTCGCGCGCCGAAATCGATGGGTTGTTCCAGGCCGATCTGCCTTGAAAAGAATGGCCGTATGTCCGAATAACCGAAATTGGCGAACAGGTCGCCGTTCTCCAGGAAAAATTGTCGCTTTTCTGGGAAAAATAGCTGGTATTGGCTTAAGTTGATCACCTGCTGGTCGACATCTACCTGCGAAAAATCAGGGTTGACGGTCACATCCAGGTTGAGCGATGGAGTAACTGATACTTTGGCGTCGCCACCGATCTCGCGTTTTACTGTTGCCGGACCGCCGCCCTGGTAATCTTTGGTAATACCGGCGAGTGCGTAAGGTATAATGGAAATATTACTGGTTGAAGCAGGCGGATCCTCATCCCATACCAATGTACCGGTGTAGGCCAGCGCCGCTGTCGGGAACTGGCGCGGAACCGGCGCCCAGGCCGATTTTTCGGCGGCCTTCAGATCATTGCGGCTGAAGTTGATGCCCCATTCCCTCCTGGTCTTTTTATACCGTATGCTTTTGAACGGGATAGCGGCCTCGAATACCCACTTGTTGGGATAATGCTTTACAGCCGAATACCATTTGTTATCCCAGTTCAGGTCGACGCTGCCGCCGGCATACATGCTGCCATCCCATTGCCCGCCTGCTGCATTGGCGCCGAAGGTGAAACCGTCGGTGCGCGAATCGAAGGGATCGAGGAAAAAGATAAAGTTATCGTTCTTTTGGAAGGCCCAGTCCCGTTTCATCGATTCGACCATGTATGGGCCGGGCAACAGGTTGTAACAGGTAACCAGGATATACAGGTTCTGATCGTCGTAGGTCATCCGCACCACCGTTTTCACTTTGGCCAGGCTGGTGTCCATCGGCAGCACCATGTGAAAATTATCGGCCGAATCAGCGGCGAACCAGGCAGGCTCGTTCATTACACCGTCAATAGTGATGGGCGAATGCGCCCTTTTAATGTGATAGCGATAACTTGCGTTGATCTTTTGCGCCGCAACCCGGCTAACCGCAAGACAACAGATCAGTAAAAGCAAAAACAGTTTGGCAGCCCTTCCGCCGTAAAAATTTTTCAATACCTGTAATTATGCATTTAGGATGGGCTTAATATAACGGCAATAATTTATTTTCTCAATTAAAAAATGTCATAGCAACAATTTAGTTACAATTTGTTACCCTCTGTTCTCCGCAAATGCAGGACTGCACGCAGGCAAATAGAGGATATTAATGTCTCTCCCTAACCTTAGGGAGAGATATCGGGCGAAGCACGACAGAGAGGGTAAAACGCTTGTAGTTTATCCCTCCGTTAGACAAATGCGGGGCATTTAATGGATTAAGGATGTGTGAAGCAAGATAAAGCGGGATAAAAATACATTGGCTATTCCTGCCAAAAAGTCTGCAAAAAGCTGATCAGGGATACTTTTTGTAACAACGGTATAGGTTTTGTCATCAAAGTTGTAAATTCAACCATAAAATCAAGATAAGATCATCATGAAAAATTTCTTAATCGCAATAGGCATACTGGTACTGATCGCCCTCTTGTTTGGAGGCTGCTACAACAGCATTGTCAAGCTCGACCAGAATGCAAAGTCTAAATGGGCGCAGGTCGAGACCGACTATCAGCGCCGCGCCGACCTGATACCCAATCTGGTTGCCACCGTAAAAGGTGTCGCCAATTTTGAAAAAAGCACGCTCGTCGAAGTAACCGACGCCCGTGCAAGGGCCACTGCTATCCAGGTTGACCCAACCAAGCTTACTCCTGAAAGCATCCAGAAATTCCAGGCTGCACAGGGGCAGCTAACCAGCGCATTGAGCAGGCTGCTTGTAGCCTCGGAAAATTACCCGCAGCTAAGGGCCAATGACAATTTTACCGCCCTGCAGGCGCAATTGGAGGGTACAGAAAACCGGATCGCGGTATCGCGGCGTGATTTTAACAACGCGGTGCAGGACTACGATACCAAAATACATAGCTTCCCCAGCAACCTGGTGGCCGGTATGTTCGGCTTCTCGGATAAAGGATATTTCCAGGCTGAGGCAGGTTCTGAGAAAGCGCCTAAAGTGCAGTTTTAAACAATTACTGATTTATTGAATTATTGAGTTAGTGAATGGAATTTTGTCCAGCCCGATTCAATAATTCGATAATTCAGCAATTCAATAATTAAATCTATGCCCATATTTAACGAAGAGGAACAGCAGCGCATCCGTGCAGCCATCGAAGATGCCGAAAAGCATACTTCGGGCCAGATACGCGTCTGTATAGAAAAAACCTGCAGCGAAAATGTGCTCGACCGTGCGGCCAAATATTTTCACCAGCTCGATATGCACAAAACCAAACTTCGCAACGGCGTACTGATCTACCTGGCTACCGTCGATCGAAAATTTGCCATCATCGGCGACAAAGGTATCAATCGTACCGTCCCCGAAAATTTCTGGGATGATGCCAAAGAGGAGATGCTGAAACATTTCAGATACGGCGAACTGGTGGAAGGCATCGCTACGGGGCTGAAGATCGCGGGCGATCACCTGCAAAAATATTTCCCGCACCGCCCCGACGGGGAGAATGAGCTGCCCGACGATATTGCGTTTATGGATGGCGAATAAAAACTGAAGAAAATGTTAAAACGACTTATAGTGATCCTGATACTTGCGCTGTCCGTTACCGGATTGTTTGCGCAGGACGATCTGCCCCCGAAATCAAATACGCTGGTTACGGATTATACCAGCACGCTGTCGGAAAGTCAGCGCAGTGCGCTGGAACAAAAACTTGTAGCTTTTGACGATTCCAGCTCAACGCAGATTGCCGTGGTGATCATGCGCTCGGTCGGCCAGTACGATATTAACGATTATGCGCAGCGGCTCGGCCGCAAATGGGGCGTGGGCCAGAAAAGCAAAAACAACGGCGTCGTGGTACTGGTAGCGATAGGCGACCGTAAGGTATCCATCCAGACCGGTTACGGCGTGGAGGGCGCGCTGCCCGATGTGATTACGCACGAGATCATCGAGAATGATATCAAGCCCAATTTCCGGAAGGGAGATTATTATGCTGGCCTGGATGAAGCGACGGATGATATCATCAAATACACCAAAGGAGAATACAAAGGCGAAAAGAAAGATCATAGCGGCGCCGGAGGCGCGGCGGCTTTCATCGTCATCATTATCATTGTTATCATATTGATCGCCATATTCCGCGGGCGCGGCGGCGGCGGACAGATCATCGACAGGCGCGGCGGCGCCAGCCCGTTCTGGTGGTTCCTGGGCGGAGCATTGCTTGGCCGCGGAAGCGGCGGCTGGGGCGGTTTCTCCGGAGGAGGAGGCGGCTTCGGCGGAGGAGGCGGTGGATTTGGCGGTTTCGGCGGCGGCGACTTTGGCGGTGGCGGATCGAGCGGAAGCTGGTAAGCGTAATAATTGAATTAATGAATTATTGAGTGACTGATTATGGCATCAGCGTTGTATTTTAGCCATTCAATAATTCGATAATTCAATAAATCAACAATTGATGGACCTGCGATGGAAATTTATCTCATCCGAATATCTTCACAGAAGCAAGTGGGCTACCCTGCGCGTTGATACCTGCGAAATGCCCAGCGGCGTTATCGTGGATGACTATTATGTGCTGGAGTATGATACCTGGGTGAACGGCGTGGCCATTACAGCCGATAACGAGGTGCTGATGGTGAAGCAATACCGGCACGCGGCGGACATTATTTCGCTCGAAATACCCGGCGGGGTAGTGGACGAAGGTGAGGAACCGGTACAAGCATTGCGCCGCGAATTGCTGGAAGAAACCGGTTACCAGTTTGACGATTTTGAGTTCCTGTGCCGTTTATGCCCAAATCCTTCAACCGGGAATAACCGGGTTTACAGCTACCTGGCCCGCGGGGGCATCCTGGTGCAGGAGCAGGCACTGGACGATCACGAAGACATCATCGTTGAAAAATATTCCATTGCCGAGATCAAACAAATCCTTCTTGATAACAAAATCGATCAGGCGATGCACTGCACCTCGCTTTTTTATGCGCTGGTAAAACTGGGAGAACTTTAAGCTAATCCGGGCAGTTGCCGCTTTTCACGCTGTAAAACATCGAAACGATCTTCCAGCCCCAGGGGGTTTTCATCATCTGGTAGGTGGCTATGCCGCAATGGTCGAGCTTTTTGCCGATATAGAATTTGTAAGGACCCCATACTACGGCGATACCATTGCTGACATTGACATCATCGAAGCGGATCATCTTTTCGTCCCACGATTCGGTCTTGAGCATAGCCATCCGATGCAGGAAATCGGCAGCATTTACCGTCACCAGGTTTCGGGTAGTGTCGTTCTTCGGGCTGATATACTGAATATTTACCCTATCGGCAAAGAACTCCTTAAAAGTAATGGTGTCGCCATCCCGCATGGCATCGCACATCCGGTTGATCACATTTTTTATGGCCTCGTTATCGCTGAGCTGGCAGAACGCTGTTAACGGACCTGCCAATAACAGGCAGATCAGGCATAGCTTGCTTATCGTCAGCGACTTGTCCATACTTTTAAAGATAGATAAATTTTGTTGTGAAAAAATAAAAAACGCCATTGCAAAAGCAATGACGTCCATTTTTTGTGTGCGGTCGCAGGTTTACGACATCTTTAATTTCTTTTGTATATCGGCTACGTAGCCTTTAAATTTCTTGTCAGTATCGATCAAGTCTTCAACGGTCTGGCAGGCATAGATCACGGTCGAGTGATCGCGCCCTCCGAAGAAGCTGCCGATAGATTTGAGTGAGCTTTTGGTATGCGCTTTAGCTAAGTACATGGATATCTGCCTTGCCTGTACGATCTCGCGTTTGCGGGTCTGCGATTTCACCATTTCGATCGGAACCTCGAAGTACTCGCAAACCAGGTTCTGAATGTATTCCATCGAGATCTCTTTGGATGAATTCTTTACAAAATTCTTCAGCATCTGCTTGGCCAGGTTCAGGTCGATCTCCTTACGGTTCAGCGTCGATTGCGCCAGCAGGGATACCATAGCGCCTTCCAGTTCGCGCACGTTGTTATCGATGTTATGGGCTACATATTCGAGCACATCGTTAGAGATATCGATACCGTCCTGGTATATTTTATTTTTCAGGATGGCCATGCGGGTCTCGAGATCGGGAACCTGCAGATCGGCTGAAAGGCCCCATTTGAATCTCGACAGCAGGCGTTCTTCCAGGCCGGCCAGATCCTTTGGCGCTTTGTCCGAAGTAATGATCAGCTGTTTGCCCGACTGGTGCAAATGGTTGAAAATATGAAAAAAGAAATCCTGTGTTTTTTCCTTACCGGCAAAATTGTGCACATCGTCCATGATCAGCACATCGATGGCCTGGTAAAAATTCACGAAGTCGTTAATGTTGTTATGCTTCAGCGCATCGACAAATTGCTGGGTAAACTTTTCGCATGATACGTAAAGTACCAGCTTATCGGGCAGCTTGGTCCTGATCTCGTTGCCGATAGCCTGAGCCAGGTGGGTTTTACCCAAACCTACACCTCCGTATATCATCAATGGGTTGAAAGAGGTGCCCCCCGGTTTGGCGGCAACGGCATAACCGGCAGACCGCGCTAAGCGGTTGCAATCACCTTCCACAAAGCTCTCGAAGGTATAATGCGGGTTTAGTTGCGGATCTACGTTCAGCTTCTTAAGTCCCGGTATTACAAACGGGTTTTTTATGTCCTTATTGATGGAGATGGGTACGGGCATGGACTGATTTTTAGTCTCGGCACCGTTCCCGTTCGAGGGCATATTGGTCGTATATGGTTTGTTTGATGAAGATTGTTCCACAACGATATTATATTCCAACCGGCCTTCTTCTCCAAGTTGTTTCTTGATCGTTTTACGCAAAAGGCCTACATAATGTTCTTCGAGCCATTCGTAGAAGAACAAACTGGGAACTTGTATCGTCAGGACGCTTCCTTCTAATCTCAGCGCTTTTATCGGCTCGAACCATGTTTTGAAGCTCTGTGCCGGTATGTTGTCTTTGATGATTTGCAGGCAGTTGTTCCAAACGGTAGTACAAGTTTTATCCATATAGTTTATATTAAAATCTTGATTTACAAGTCCCCAGGCAAGCATCCGATGGGGTTGCTACGGAACATCGAATATTCAAAAAAAAAGCTATTTAAAAAATTAAATTTGAAATTTTTATTAAATTAATTCATCATTTATTAACCCCAAACGTTGCAAAAATTCCCTATAAAAATGTTATATTCTGCGCGTGCACGGTATAATTACTCATACGCGCCGTAATCGCAGTTTTTCGTTTTTTAACATTGCTTTTCAACATTTGTTTATTGCCTGAAGTTCCTTTTACGGTGCATCTTCCTCAATTGTTAAGCCATAAATTCTCAAAAAAACTCTTGACAAAAGTAAAGCTGCTGGGTCTGTGTGTAATTATTTTTTTGCCCGCATAGTTTGCCATGCAAGGCTGACATGAGGCTATGTAAAAGGTGTCAGTATTCTCCGAAAACTGACCTGAGCGTATCAGCTATTTCGCCAAGCGTGGCGTAGCATTCTACTGCCGTCAGGATGTGCGGCATCAGGTTTTCGGTTCCGGCAGCGGCTTCTTTCAACCGGTCAAGCGCAGCTTTTACCTCCTCCTTATTTCTTTCAGCTTTCAGTCGTGCCAGTTTTTCCGTCTGCATTTTCCGGATCGAATCATCTACGCGAAAGAGGTCCCCTGGCGGTTCCTCAGCTTCGGTAAAGCGGTTCACTCCGACGATCACTCTATCTCCATTTTCGATCTCATTCTGGTATTCATAAGCCGACCGCGCAATCTCCTGCTGGATATAATCCTGTTCGATGGCCTTTACGGCACCACCCATCGCATCGATCTTATCGATGTACACTCGGGCGGCTTTTTCCAGTTCATCGGTCAGCGCTTCGATGAAATAGGAGCCTGCCAGCGGATCGACCGTATCGGTTACCCCGCTTTCGAAGGCGATGATCTGCTGGGTGCGCAATGCTATCTTGGCTGCCATTTCGGTGGGCAGTGACAGGGCTTCGTCGTAGCCGTTGGTATGCAGTGACTGTGTGCCGCCCAAAACTGCCGCCAATGCCTGGCTGCTTACCCTGACGATATTATTCATCGGTTGCTGAGCGGTCAGCGTTGAGCCGCCCGTCTGGGTGTGGAAACGCAGTTTCTGTGCCCCCGGATCAGTAGCGCCCAGTGCTTTGGTGATATGAGCCCACATCCTGCGCGCGGCCCTGAATTTGGCGATCTCCTCGAAAAAATTATTATGGCAGTTAAAAAAGAACGACAGGCGTTTGGCAAAAATGTTGATATCCAGCCCTTTGTCAATAGCGGCTTTCAAATACGCTTTGCCGTTGGCGAGGGTGAATGCCAGCTCCTGCACAGCTGTTGAGCCTGCCTCGCGGATGTGATAGCCCGATATAGAGATGGTGTTCCATTTAGGCACCTCCTTGCTGCAATATTCAAACACATCGGTGATCAGCCGCATGGAAGGACCGGGAGGGTAGATATAAGTTCCACGTGCCGCGTACTCCTTTAATATATCGTTCTGTACCGTGCCCGACAGTTGTTTCAGGTCGGCTCCTTGCTTTTTGGCCAGTGCAATGTACATGGCCAGCAGGATAGAGGCTGTGGCATTGATGGTCATGGAAGTCGTGATGCCCTTTAGCTGAATGCCATCGAAAAGCACCTCGATATCCTTCAGTGAGTCGATGGCCACGCCCACTTTGCCCACTTCGCCTTCGGCCATCGGGCTGTCCGAGTCATAACCGATCTGCGTCGGCAGATCGAACGCCACCGAAAGGCCCATCGTGCCCTGGCTCAATAAATAATGGTAACGTTTGTTCGATTCCTCGGCGGTCGAAAAACCGGCATACTGGCGCATGGTCCAGGGCTTGCCGCGGTACATGTCCTTTTGTATACCGCGGGTAAAGGGAAATTCACCCGGAAGTTCGTTCATGCCGGAAGGTTCGGTGTAAACCTCCTTAATTTCAATACCCGATGTGGTTGTGAATTTCATATTGATTTCGGATTTCGAATGTTCAATTTCGAATTTTCAACTCCTGATTGCAATTAAACAAATTCGAAATTGTAAGTCCGAAATTCGACATTAAAACAGTTCTTCCAAATCCTTACGGATCATGCCGGTGGCTATTTCGTAGGGATCGTCCTGCAAATGGCTCATGTGGGCTAAAATGGTTTTGCTCAGATCGAGTCCGCTGGCGGTATCCGGCAATGCTTTTACCGCATTGGTCACTACGCTCATGGTATCTTCTTTTACCCGTTTTACCACATTCCAGGCTCTCTCGCTCACGTATATCTGCTGACTCACATTATGCTGGAACTCGTTCCGTATCTCGCTTACGATCAGGCTGTGCAGCTCATGCGCCGAATATGAAGCCCCGTTGAGCCGTGGCAGCATGTTGGCCGGATTCATTCGCTCAACGAACAGCACCAGGCGCTCGTAAGCCTGGAAGCGTAATGGCAGGGTTTGCCCGGCGATGGTCTTTTTCAGTTCGGCAAGCTGAACTTTTTCATAGCGGTCGAGATAGGGCTTGACTAAGAAAAAAGCGACATATACCGTGCCGACACCGGCCAGGGTAAACTTGATAACATCGAGTAAATAATTGGATACCTGCATAAGTCCGTGTTAGACGAAGGTCATAAATATAGGTCAGATCGCAAAACTCTGCAAATTACCTTATATTTGTCTAAATAATTTAAAATAAAGATGAGCATAGCCGTTGAAAGCGCACCGATCAGCTTTACCGAAGGCGCGGTGAGAGAGATTAAAAAACTGAAGGAGCAGCAGGAAATAGCCGATGATTTCGGCTTGCGCGTAGGCGTTGAAGGCGGAGGCTGTGCCGGCATGAACTACATCCTTGGCTTCGATCAGAAAAAGGAAGGCGACCAGGAATATGATATAGACGGCATACGCGTTTTGATGCACAAGGCGCACGGCCTCTATTTAGCAGGCATGCAGGTCGATTTCCAAAACGGGCTGAATGCACGCGGGTTTACTTTTAACAATCCCAATGCAACCAGTACATGCGGCTGCGGCTCGTCGTTTTCGGTATAAATAACCAGTAAATAAGACTTTAAAAAGCAGCTTTAGAGCTGCCTTTTTGTTTTTGATAGTGTTCCTGATCACGCCGACCAGCTATCGAACGCAACACCTGTATCCGATAGCATTTTGCGAAACAGTGTATAGGCATTCGCACCCGAAATCTCAATCGCGATTTGCGCTATCAATGCCTGCCGCTGTCCCGTCTGCAAGCCGAACCGATCGTACAATAGCAGCAGTGCCGGCATGGCAACGGTAATCCGGTACTCATAGTCAAAATCGCCGGTCAATTGTTTTGTCAAAGCGCCGCGATCATAGCCGTCCAGCACCAGTACATCGCCTTCAAACCTCAAATGAATATCGCACTTATCAACCCCCGTATCGAGATGGTAAAGGATAATATCTTCGTTCATACGAGTTGCCTTTCGTTTGAGCTGTGTTTATTGTAGAATTAATTATCTTTATCTATGACAGTCGCTGACAGGTTCATAGGTACAACCCTTCCTGCACCGATGATTGTTAAGAGAAAATGCTTTTTCATGGGGTTTATCTTTTAGTGATTCATGTGAATAAGGTTTTGCTGAATATCGATCCACCGGGTTTTTCCAGTCTCCATCCTTCCGTAAAAAGGGCGGACATCGGCGGATAAGACTCAAATGATGCCCTTTTCAGCGCCTTTATTTGCTGCCGGTCGTATAATTTTTTTGCCCGCGATTTAGCTAACCAATACCCTATAAGACCACCAATAGCAGCGGTGATCCCTGCGCCTCCGGCTGTGGGTATACCTAAAACAAATCCTGCTGCTGCCCCAGTAATAATGGCCGCCCGCATCCTTTTTTTTGTTTTTGCATGAACCTGCGCACATCCTGCGCATCGGGGAACCGATACCAGGAGTTTATCGTACCTGAACCGCCTTACTACCACCAAAT
>DASZWG010000520.1:0-2876 GCA_035546675.1 Mucilaginibacter sp.
AATGTGCTTTTACCGCATGAAGAATAGCCATCAATGGCTATTACGATGTTGTTGCTCATGAATGGCTAAGGTACAAATTTTAGTTTGCAGTGAGCAGAGGGCGACTTGCAGCGTAACAACGATAAACTTTCTACCTTTGGCCATGAATTTTTCAAAGGCTGATCTGCAAAAAGAAGTCGTGTACAAAGCTTCGCGCAGCGGGGGGAAGGGTGGTCAGAACGTGAACAAGGTTTCGACCAAAATGGAGTTGTTATTTGATGTTGCAAAATCAGCGCTTTTTAGTGACGAAGAGAAAAACCGGATTTTAAACAAATTGCAATCACGACTAACACGAGATGGTTTTTTGCAGGTGGTTAGCCAGGAAGAACGAGGCCAGTATTTGAATAAAGAAAAGGCGCTTGAAAAATTATTGGTCATTCTGACCAAAGCTTTGCATCAGCGCAAAACAAGGAAGGCGACAAAGCCGGGTAAGGCAGCCATAGCAGCGAGGCTTGAGAACAAAAAGATACAGTCGGCCAAAAAAGAAAGCAGGCGAAAGGGTTTTGGCGATCAGTGAAAACGGTAAAGCATTGTAATTGCGCCCCATTGATGTGTTGAATGGATCATTTCTTTAACATCCCTGGTATGAATGATAACTGCCGCATCCAGCACGATGCGCTTACCTGAATAACCTAAGCCCAATTGATTGCTGAATACGAAAGGTTCGGGACTTAAGGTTACTTCCCTGCTGTTTGGATCGCGGGTGCTAAAAATGCTGCCCTGTACAGTAGCATCGTATATGACGGCGTTCAGCTGTGGTTTGTAATAAAAAAACAATTCCCGGCTGTGGAGCGGTGTGAAATTGCGCGAATTTATCGCCGTGCTTTCTGTGCTTACCGAATTAAATAACTGGTTAAAATCTCCCAAACGAAACAGTGGACCAATGCCTGCGCCTGTAAAACCATTGCCGAGGTTGGCATAACCCGATAATGAAACATCGATCCATGAAGCCCTGGCCAATAACCGGTTATATTCGGCGGAAAGATTAAGCTCAAGGTCGTTATCTACCTGGTATTCCCAGCCGTCAGGATGATAAAGACCAAAAAGCTGATGAATGGTTTGCTGTGTTTGCCTGCCGAGCGCATCCGGGCCGACAACACCCACTTGGGCGCTTAATTTAAGGTTGCTTTCATCCTTATACAATAAATTCAGGGTCGATCCTGCGTATAAATAAGCGGCAAAAGGACGGTCGATGTACAGAGGATTGTCTACACCATTATAGTTTATACTCCCGGATTGTGGTGTATATAACTTTTGGCCCAACTCGAATCCCAGTACCTTATTTTGCAGGTTCGAATTATCAGCAGTTTTTAACCCCTGCCTGTAATAGATAAAAGTTCCGGCTGTATAGTACCGGTCCGAACCCTGGGCCAGGTAGGAATCATCGTCAGTTTCGATACCGATCTCCCTGCTGTATGTCTGTGCATATACATTGCAACAGATCAAAAGTGAGGTAAGCAGACAGAGTATCCTGGCGTTCATCGGGAAAAATATCGCCTAAAATAAAAAAAGCCCTGAAAACTCAGGGCTTTTACACAAAAATCTATTTTAATTTATTTAAAGGTGTATCCAAAACTAATTCCGCCTGCAGGGATCAATCCTTCATCATATAAGATGGGGACAAATGCTATCCTGAAGTTAAATCCTTTATGATCGGGCTGGTAACGATAACCTATAGTTGCGGTACCAATGAAGCCGGTAACCCTGTCGAATTCCCATTTGCTATTACCTGCATTAGTGCCCGTTGAATTCAGGAACGTTGTTCCGGCGCCAAGTTCGAGTTTGTGTGCATGTTCACCATACAGGTAGTTGATCTGGAATGGTATTGTAAATACTGTATTGCCGCCTGATCCGAAATAACCAATACCCACGCGGTAGCCCCAGCCGCTGCGTTCTTTTTTGAAACGGGCATCATAGTTGCCCGATATGGCAAGACCGGGCCCGCCAATTTCGAGGTACAGATTCTCGGCTTTCAATTGATGATTTGTAACCGTATCGGCGGCTATCATTAAGGTTGTATCCGATTTATTGAAAGTTGTCGTATCCGATTTTTTCGCGATAGCAGTATCCGGTTTCATTACCGGCGTGTCAATTTTTGCTGTTTGCGTAGTATCAACTTTTGCCTTCAACACTGTGTCAACCGGTTTTGAAACTTCGGTTGCCGATTGCTCAGGTTCTTGCTTTGGCATTACTGCTGAACTGTCGGTTTTCACCGGCTGTACTGCTGAAACCTGGTTATCGCTGGTATTCGCCGGTACCTGGTTGCTGGCCACAGCAGATGAATTATCCGTCTTTGAGATCGCTGTATCAGCTTTCAGCACGGATACGGTATCAGAGATTACCACGTGCGGGCTTATTGCTTTAGTAGCCGTTTGAGTTGATGGTTTAACAGCAGCTGATGAGTCCTGCTTCGGCGCGTTCATGTTTTCGGTTATCAGGAGATCATCCGCTTTTTTAGCGACCGCGGCCTCGGCTTTCTTGATAAAAGCAGAATCTGCATTGATAACCAGTGTGGTATCCTTTTTTTGTACCAGCGTTGCGCCCGCTTTTACAACTAAAGTGGTATCTGATTTTACCAATTGAGCCTCTTTTGCTTTTTGGGATAAAGTGGTGTCTATATTAGAGGTCTTTGCCGTATCCACACCGTTCCCCGATGTAGTTTGAGCTTTCAAAGCCAGGTGGCTGATTAGCAGTGCACATAAAACGACCCTTACTTTTGGGGTAAATAGATAATTCATTATCGTATAATTTGTTATGACTTGTTAGTTTAGTTTAGGCGTATTACGTTAATGTTAACGAAAAAGTTTCAGGCAAAAGGGGGTATAAAACAAGAATAT
>DASZWG010000521.1:0-4027 GCA_035546675.1 Mucilaginibacter sp.
CGCCATGCACCAGGTTGTAAAACAGCTTATTAAGCATCAGATCATCCAATCGGCGCATGATGTTTCGGACGGCGGTCTTTTTGTTACGCTTGTTGAATCAGCAATGCCCGGTGGTTTTGGGTTTACCATATCTTCTGACAGTTCGGTACGCAAGGATGCCTTCCTGTTTGGCGAGGCACAGGGCAGGGTAGTGGTCAGCGTATCGCCGGAAAACCAGGAACGATTCATAGAGATGATGGCTACCAGCGAGGTCGAGTTCAGCCTTTTGGGCGAGGTCAGCAGCGGTTACCTGGCCGTCGACGATCAGTCATTCGGGCATATTAACGATCTGAAGCTGGTATACGACAATGTGTTGTTTGCTATTTTGGGCGACTGATGCTTAAGCTGAACCGGGTACACCATATTGCCATTATTTGCTCGGATTACCAGCGATCTAAACATTTTTATATCCATGTGCTCGGGCTGCAGGTTGTCCGCGAAGTTTATCGTGCCGAACGCGATTCGTGGAAGCTTGACCTGTCAGTAAACGGTCAGTACCAGATCGAATTATTCTCTTTTCCCAGCCCTCCTGCAAGACCATCACGGCCCGAAGCTGCCGGTCTGAGGCACTTAGCTTTTGAGGTGACTGATATTGATGAAGCGATAGCTGAGATCAAAAAACAGGGTATCGAAGCTGAGCCGGTAAGAACAGATGAGTATACCGGCAAGCGTTTCAGTTTTTTTGCCGACCCGGATGGATTACCTGTCGAGTTTTACGAAATTTGAACCATGCCCGGTATTTTCCGTTTCAAGCAATTCGACGTCGATCAAACCGGCTGCGCCATGAAGATCAATACCGACGGCGTATTGCTGGGTGCGTTGGCTGATGCTGAAAATCCCAAAGCTATTCTCGATATCGGTACAGGCACAGGAGTTATCGCCCTGATGCTGGCACAGCGTTTTGCAGATGCTGAGATCGATGCGGTTGAAATTGATGAACAGGCCGCGCAAACCGCCGCCCGTAATTTTGCCGGTTCTCCTTTTGCTGAAAGATTAAAAGTGTGTCCTGCCGGGTTTGAGCAATTCTTTGATGAGCATCCGGGTAAACGTTACGACCTGATCGTATCCAATCCGCCATTCTTTATCAATTCGCTCAAATCACCGGAAAAGGGCAGGAGGGTAGCCAAGCATGCAGACAATGATTTTTTTGAGACACTGATCAGAGCAGCAAGTTATCATCTTGATCAGCATGGGGTGTTTTGCCTGATATTGCCGGTTGATACGGCTGAAATGGTCATAAAATTGGCTATGGATTGTAAGTTATTCCCCTTAAAGAAAATCAACATCTGCTCATTTTCGGATTCGGCTCCGCATAGGGTGATATTGTCATTAGGTTCGAAGCAGGTACGATCTGAAGAGGTGGACTGGAATATCTACAAAGCTGCGAACGTATATTCAGACGAATACATTAAAGTGCTGCAACCTTATTTTATCGCTTTTTAGTATGAAGATATTATCGTTAATCCTGACTGTAATATTTGCTGTTCTTTTGTTAAACTTAGTATGGGGTCTATATTACAATTATGTGTCAAACAGTAAGTTTGGTTTTAGTTTGACGGAGGATGTGTTAGTTGATAAACCTTATATCGTTGAATTAATTGTTGGCTTAATCGTTTTTCCGGTTTCAATATTATTGAACATAAAAAAGGAATATAATATTAATTGTATAATTTCCGGATTCATGATATTAGGCCATATACTTATGCCGCTTATCTTGCTTTTATGATTAAGGTTGGTTTGATTTCCGATACCCACGGCTATTTAGACGACGCCGTTTTTAAACATTTTGAGAACTGTGATGAGATATGGCATGCCGGTGATTTCGGAAATATAGCGCTGGCAGATCAACTGGCGGCCTTTAAACCGCTGCGCGGAGTGTATGGCAATATTGACGGCAAGGATGTAAGATTAACTTACCCGGAGCACCTGCATTTCAAATGCGAAGATGTGGATGTCTGGATGACGCACATCGGCGGTTATCCTGGAAGATATAACCCGTCAATACGACAGGAAATTTACACTAAGCCTCCAAAATTGTTCATTTGCGGACACTCGCATATCCTGAAGGTTATTTACGATAAAAAATTAGGTTTATTACACTTAAATCCCGGAGCTGCGGGGAAACAAGGCTGGCATAAAATACGTACAATGCTTAGATTTTGCATTTCTGAGGATAAAATCCATACCTTAGAGGCCATGGAATTGCAGAAATAATAATGTATTTGATACACTAAGTATATGAAGGTAGCTAAAACTCTGGGCCAGTTCATTATCGAGAAGCAGGCCGACTTTCCGTACGCTAAGGGTGAGCTTTCGCGGTTGCTGAGAGACATCGGTATAGCGGCAAAAATTGTAAACCGCGAAGTGAATAAAGCCGGTCTTGCCGATATCCTGGGAGAGAACGGTACGGTAAACGTACAGGGCGAAGGACAAAAGAAACTGGACGTATATGCCAATGAACAATTCATATCGGCGCTGAAGCATGGGGGCGAATGCTGTATCGTAGCATCGGAAGAGAACGATGATTATATTCACCTGGATACGGACGTCTCTAAAGACGCCAAATACATCGTTGCCATCGACCCGCTCGACGGTTCATCCAACATCGATGTGAACGTAGGTATCGGGACCATTTTTTCGATCTACCGGAGAAAGACGACCAAAGGCAGGGCGACCATTGAAGACGTATTGCAAAAAGGAACCGAGCAAGTGGCTGCCGGGTATGTGATCTATGGCTCATCCACCATGCTGGTTTATACCACCGGTAAAGGTGTTAACGGTTTTACACTCGATCCTTCCATTGGTGAGTTTTGTCTTTCGCATCCGGATATGAAAATTCCTAAGGATGGCGTGATATATTCGATCAATGAGGGATATTATGTCCATTTCCCCGATGGCGTAAAAAAGTATATCAAATATTGCCAGGTTGAAGACGAAAAGACTAACCGGCCTTATACATCGCGTTATATCGGCTCAATGGTCGCCGATGTTCATCGCAACCTGATCAAAGGAGGGATTTTTATTTACCCCATTACGGCCCAGGCGCCAAAAGGCAAATTGCGGCTGGTTTACGAATGTAATCCCATGGCTTTTATCATCGAGCAGGCCGGCGGAAGGGCAAGCAATGGTTACGAACGTATACTTGACCTGGAGGTGAGCGAACTGCACCAGCGCTCGGCGATCTTTATCGGATCTGAAAATATGGTGCATAAGGCCGAAGAAATGATGTCATTCTTCTCGCCGCAGGTCACCAGGAAGACTTTTAACGGGGAGATATGTATACAGTAATTTAGTTGTAGAGGTTAAATTAGTTGTATTGGTTGGAGTAGTTGCCTGCAATCATAACAAACCCGGTTTAGCGTTTTCCGCTTCAAATACAGTATCGATCAGCAGGTCCTTTTGTTTATAAGCCGCCACGGCCAGTTCATCGCAGCGCTCGTTTTCGGGGTGACCGGCATGCCCGCGCACCCAGGTGAATTTGATCAGGTGATATTTGCTTAATTCGGCATAACGCAGCCACAGGTCCTTATTCTTTTTACCGGCAAAGCCTTTTTTTATCCAGCCCTGCAGCCAGCGTTTCTCAATAGCATCGACAACGTATTTGGAATCTGAATAAATCGTAACGGTTTGGTTCAGGTTTTTGAGCGCTTCAAGCCCTTTGATCACGGCCAGCAATTCCATACGGTTATTGGTGGTTTTGCGATAACCCGCCGAAAGTTCTTTATAATGTTTGCCCGAACGCAGGATAACCCCATATCCCCCCGGACCGGGGTTGCCGCTCGAAGCGCCGTCAGTAAATATTTCGATCATAAATTGAATGCAAGATAAACATTCCCCCCAGCCCCCTAAAGGGGGAGAAAGATTTGATTGGGAATAACCCCCTTCAGGGGGCATGGGGGTTATATGCGCTTCACTTTCAACCTGAGCGAATTGCCTACAACTACGACATCGGAAAACGCCATACCCAGCGCACCGATCATCGGGCTCA
>DASZWG010000522.1:0-3218 GCA_035546675.1 Mucilaginibacter sp.
GTGCTTCAGTGAATGGTTCATTGCGGTGACGATTGATCAGCTCTGTATAAACCGGAGCAAATGTGCGGCCAACAGCCTTCGAGAATTCGAATATCTGTTCCCAGCTCAGTCCATCACCTGCAGTGATCCTGTCGTAAAAAATACCGCCGATGCCGCGTGTCTCGTCGCGGTGTTTGATAAAGAAGTAATCATCGGCCCAGGTTTTGAAACGGGGATAAAAATCGGGATGAAAACGGCCGCATGTATCTTTTAGCGCTTTATGAAAATAACTCGCATCATCTTCGAAGATGTAATGCGGCGTCAGGTCGATCCCTCCGCCAAACCACCTGACATCCGATCCGGGCATTTCAAAGTACCGGATATTCATGTGGATTATAGGTACCAGCGGATGATTGGGGTGGATCACGATGGATACCCCTGTAGCAAAGAAATCATCCTGTTCCACACCGAGGGCCTTTTTCATCACCGGTGGCAAATGCCCATGTACGGCCGAGAAGTTGACGCCTCCTCTTTCGATGACATTACCATCCTGGATGATGCGGGTACGGCCTCCCCCGCCGCCTTCGCGCTCCCACTGTTCTTCCTCAAATTTCGCTTTACCGTCGCATTGCTCCAGCGCACGGCATATTTCATCCTGGATAGTTTGGTAATCGGTCGCGACCTGTTCCTTGGTTATCACGGGGCGAATTTAATGGAATTACTTCAATTGGCAGTCCTTTTGGCGGACTTTAGGACAAAACTCAGTCAACCAATTCCACATAATCCAAATCCTTATGGAAGCTTTCCTTCAGCCTGCTCACCGCGAAGAAAGCGATCAGCGTCAGTATAATCATCATGACATAACCGGCATTGATCATACCATACTGCCCTTTTAATGCCAGGAAGCCCCAGTTGATCGGGATAAGCGAACCCCGTATGAAGTTCGGTACGGTAGTCGCTACAGTCGACCGCAAATTGGTTCCGAACTGTTCAGCCGCTACCGTGATGAATATCGTCCAGTATCCTACGCCGGTACCCATAAAAAAACAAAGCCACTTAAAATAGTCGTTGCTGAGCCCTTTGGCGCTCAGGTAAGCGACAACTGAGACCAGCGACAGGATAAGGAAAATGTACATCGTGTTTTTACGCGATTTGAGCCATTGGGATAACAGGCCCGCAATAATTCCCCCAATGGCTATACCGACATAGTTATACAAAATGCCATTGCCGGCATCCAGCGGATGTGGTGCATTTAAGGCTTTCGGTCCTCCGAATTCAGGAGCAAGGGTAACCAGCACACCAACTACGTACCAGTTGGGAGCGCCGATCAGGATACAGTACATGTATTTTTTGAAGCGTTTCCAGTTGGAAAATAATTTAAAAAAATTACCCTTCGACACATCAGAACGGGCGATATTTTTGAACATACCCGACTCAAAGGTTCCAAGACGAAGAAGCAGCAATAAAATCCCCAGGCAGCCGCCGATAAAATATGCGTTACGCCACCCGAATTTGGCTACTATCACCGCAGCCACCGCGCCCATCAGCCCCACAGCTGACACAATAGTCGTGCCGTATCCCCGCTTTTGCTGGCTCATGGTTTCGGTAACCAGTGTAATGCCCGCACCCAGCTCACCCGCAAGCCCGATGCCAGCTATGAAGCGGACTATGGCATAGGTTGCAGGGTCATGGACGAAACCGTTGGCAAAATTGGCAATGGAATAAAGAATTATACATCCAAAAAGAACCTTCAGCCTGCCTAGCTTATCGCCCAGTACGCCCCATAAAACTCCGCCCAGGAATAAACCCAGCATTTGCAGGTTGATTATTTTGATGCCAACCGGCAATACGTCGTCGGGTTTTACGCCGATATCGAGCAGGCTCTGCTTACGTACGATGGAGAATATGAGCAAATCGTATATGTCGACAAAATAACCAAGAGAAGCAACCAGGACGATCAGGATAACATTCCGGGTGGTGCGTTGTGAGGCGGTTTCAGTCATGGATGGCGTTTAATTGGTCAGGCTAATTTGCTAAATTTTTTCCACAAAAAAACCCCCGCACTATGCAGGGGTTTTTCCTTAGTTCAACATAACTTTATATCTTCTTCACCTTTACAGCCTGAGGTCCTTTCCTGCCTTCTCCCACATCGTACTCTACGGTGTCATTATCCTTGATGGCATTTACACCTCCCTGTACATCTTTGAAATGTACAAAAAGGTCTTTGCCTTCGTCGGTTATGATAAAACCGTAGCCTTTTTGTGTGTTAAACCATTTTACTTTTCCAGTTTTCATAAAATTGTTAAATAATAAAAAATTTAAGTTTTAAAAAGATCAAAAACAATAGCCAAACTGAAAATACGGATGTATTATGGTTCAGAAAGCACTGTGTATTATCCCTATTTACACCAAATATAAAAAATATATTAAAAATAAAATAAAATTATTTATTTGGTTGCGGGGTCATCCGAAGATATGGTTTGATCATCGTATAGCCTTTAGGAAATTTGGCCGGGATGTCCTCTGTCTTGATCGCCGGAACTACTACTACATCCTCCCCTTCCTTCCAGTCAACCGGCGTTGCCACGCTGTAATTAGCTGTTAGCTGGAGTGAATCGATCACCCGCAATATCTCCTGGAAATTTCTTCCGGTGGATGCGGGATAAGTGATGATCAGTTTGATCGTTTTATCCGGCGCAATGATGAACAGCGAACGCACGGTTGCGGTCATTGATGCATTGGGGTGGATCATGTCGTAAGCTTCTGCAATCTTCCGGTCTTCGTCGCCGATGATCGGGAAGTTAACTTCCACGCCCTGCGTTTCATTAATGTCTTTGATCCAGCCTTTATGCGATTCGACCGAGTCGACGCTCAGCGCCATCACTTTAACATTTCTTTTATCAAACTCTTCCTTCAGTGCGGCTGTACGGCCCAGTTCGGTGGTGCAAACCGGGGTGTAATCGGCCGGGTGTGAAAATAAAACTCCCCAGCTGTTGCCAAGGTAATCGTAGAAGTCGATCTCGCCTTCTGATGTTTTTGCCCTGAAATTTGGGGCAGCGTCGCCTAATCTTAAGCTCATGGTATCTGAATTTAAATGGGTTGATTACAATAAATTGGTTGTGATAAAGTTACGCTGATTGTTTGAATTGACAATGGTTTATATCTAAAAATCTATAAAATTGGTATATTTTATAGTATAAATTGACACGGGAGTTATATTTTATGGCATTCAGGGGCCG
>DASZWG010000523.1:0-2779 GCA_035546675.1 Mucilaginibacter sp.
AATGGTATACTGTACAGCATGGTCGCGATTTGCAACATGAAATACTTGCTGAACGCCGTCGGCATAATTATTAACCAGCGCAGCTATAATAATGCCCAGCACAAATCCCGCCTGCTGGTATGATGACAGCCGTACTTTTTCGGCCGAATTTTCGGTCATTTCGGGCAACAGGGCATTGTAGGGAATAACATAGGTAGTCGCTCCCATAAAGAACAGCACCATCGTCACAGCCAGGAAAGCGGAATTGCGGTTGCTGATCCCCTGCACCGGCGGATAAAATGTAAGGCAGCAAAAAACCACTGCGGGCAGGATGGCCCATTTCATAAAGGGAATACGGCGGCCTTTTGGGTTCTTGCTTTTATCACTGAGCGAGGCGATGAACGGATCGTATAAGGCATCAACCAGTCTGCCCGAGGCGGCGATAACCGACAAGATGTTGATGACGCCGAACAGCAGTAATTGCGGCACTAACTGAACCAGTCTGGAATTAGAAGGCGGCAAATAAAAATAGGGCAGCATTACAATAACCAGGTTGGTCATAATGCTCCAGCCCACCATGCCGCAGGCATAAGCAAGCTCCTTTCCCAAAGTCAGTTTTGTGCGCGGCATTGACCGCAAGATGCGAAGAAAAGCTTAAAGCAAAAAGCGCTTTTGCTTTTGGCTTACAACCCCGAATAATAATCGTATCCCTGCTCGGCCCAGTAATCGTGCGGGCGGGTGTTGCTGAAAGTCATGGTGCCGATGCGCTTCAGGTTCTTGATGCCGTATTTTACCGGGATGATGAGCCTTAACGGTTGTCCGTGCCTTAACGGCAGCGGCTGATCATTCAGTTCATAAGCCAGCAGTGTTTGCGGATGGATAGCGCTGGGCATATCGATACCGACATAATATTTTTTATCCGGCGTCTCGAGTCCGACGTATTGCATTTTGGCTTCTTCTTCCAGCCCGAAATGCCGGATAAAATCGGCAAATTTCACCCCTCCCCAATGCTGTATCTGGTCCCAGCCTTCCACGCATTTAAAATCGAATACGATATCAGTTTTAGGGATCTCTTTGATCTGGTCGAGCGATATCTGCATCACCTGCCCGTTCAGGCGGTTTACCTGTAGTTTCCAGTTTGCAGGCGCCATAGTACCTTCCGAACCGATATCGGTATTGTGCCGCACCACTTTGGCCGCCATCGATTTGGGGTAGGTCTTCACCAAATGATTTTCATTAAAGGTGAGCCTCCTGAAAAATATTTCGGTTTTATTTAAGGCGCGGCGCAAAGGCCTGTGAGCGCCGGCTGTTATGCCCGGCGTCTCTTCCGGCGAATGGTACAGCCAGCGCCAGCCTTCATAAGCCCCGGCTACAAAAACCCCGAATACGGAGAATGATATAAAATTCCTCCGTTTTATTTTCTGCTCAACCGTCAGTTCTTTTTTAATCTTTTTCGTCTTCATGGGTAGTTTCAATTACAGGCTGAGGTTTTTCTTCTACGACTTCAAATCCGGATACTACCGAACGGAAATTGTTCCACCCGGCCAGGATCACCTGGATAATATGTATCAGGAAAAATAAAACATAGCCTATGGTCAATGCGAAATGCCATATCCGGGCCAGGTGGTAGCCGCCGCAAAGCCAGGTGAGGTAATAAAACTGCGCCGGCTTATAAATGGCCAGCCCGGTGATGACCGACCCCATGCCCATTACGATGATGGCCGTGTAGGCCACGCGCTGCGCAGCGTTGTATTTGCCTTGCCGTGGAGCCGTTTTGCGGATATGCAGATCGTGCAATAACACCTGCCAGGCTTCTTTAAAGGAATGCTTATTGGGGACTAAGTAGCGCCATTCGCCCGAAATGATGGTATACAGCACATAAAATATTCCGTTCAGGGTAAAGAACCACATAAACAGGAAATGAAAGGCCATGCCTTCGGCGAGCCTGAATGGGATATGCAGCCATTTATAGAACCAATCGGGAAAAAACCTGACAAAAGTGTGCCCGAATATGGTAATGCTGTATACATCATTCGCCCAATAGATGAGCATGCCGCTCCAGATCATGATGGCCAGCACTGGGAAGTTGACCCAGTGCGTCCAGCGCATTACTAAGGGATGTTTTTCTTTGATAACTTTCATTTGCTCAGGGTTGGCGAAAATTCTGCACGTGTGGCGCCGGTGATCTCGCCGTTAGCTATGTTTTGCACGAAGGCGATCAACTCATAACCTTCCGGGGTAAATCCCACTGGCAAGGCGGTAACGGCAGAGCCTTCTGTATGATTATTCAACGCAATATTTTCCAGTTTGCGTACGATCTGCACATGCGATAATGTGCGGCCGCCGTTCTCGCCCCTAAGCACTTTGGTCGTTGCGTTTTTTTCGACCAGGGCAAGAACTAACGAAGCATTACTGGTCGTTCCGATAACATGGTATTGCAAGGAAGCTTTATTGCCATGCACCTTCACATCAGCCAGGCTCACTTCTGTCTTCGCCGGTTTTTGCAGGTCGGCCTTAAGGGTATTGCGCAAAGTGCTTTCTTCCGACCCGACAAATTCCTTTGTTCCGTTCACGATGGCCTGCGGGGTATAGAGCTGCGAAAGCCTGAGCCAGCGGGCGTACTGCTGCTGGCGGTGGGTATAATCGGCGCTGCTGAAAGCGTCCTTCCAGCCCAGCCGGTCCCAGTAATCTACGTGCATAGCAAGGATGTAGATCGGCTGACCCGCACTTTCTTTTTGAACTTTTGCGATCAGTGCATCGGCCGGCGGGCAGCTTGAACACCCTTCGGAAGTAAACAATT
>DASZWG010000524.1:0-3764 GCA_035546675.1 Mucilaginibacter sp.
AACGAATGAGCTGTCGTCCAAAACGCTCGAGGCAAAAAAGGTTCCGGGCTTATTCTTCGGCGGAGAATGTGTGGATGTAACCGGCTGGCTCGGCGGCTATAATTTTCAATGGGCCTGGGCGAGTGGATACGTGATTGCGCAGCATATATAAGCTGAGAGACTAAATCTTCAATTTGGGTTATTTCCAGTCTTCAGATTTGCGTTTTCAGCGGCTTTTACCTGTTTAAAATAATCGATCAGCTTTTCAATATTCCCCAAATTGTACTGGTTGGATTGAATTTTGGCGAGCACATCAGGTTCATCACCCATAATATCGCTCATCACATCTTTAAAATTCTGTGGCGTCACCTCTTCCATTTCGGCTGTGTTCGGACCGTAATAATAGGTTTTTTGTACTTTGGAGTAACCGCCCCCGCCTCCGCCGAGGTTGATGGAGACACCGGCCGCCGCACCTCCGTAGCCGCCTGTACCCATACCAACTCCGCCCATTGGATGCACGCCGACGCCTTCGCCTCCGCTGTAACCTGTGCCCACCATGGCCACATATAATTTGGTATCCTCGTTCAGCTCAACTTTCACAAAATCCAACTCCTTCATTGTCCACATCTCGTCGTTGGGGGCATGCGCCACTACGAAGCTATCACGGCCAATGGTGAACGATTTGAGTTCGCTCGCGCTTAATTTGTAAGGATGGGTCTTTTCGTCGTCTTTGAATTCGATATAGCCTTCATCTTTTACCGGTCCCTTGCCCGGAGGATCGGCACGAATAAAACCGGACATTTTATTACCCTTAATATAGGTAAATGATCCTCCCTGCCATTTTTGTGATTTTGCTGATACAGCGATCAGCATGAAAAATAAAATGATTAAAATTGGACGCATAATCAAGTTCAATACAAATAACGCATTTTTCAACTGAATATGATAACCGACCTGAGAAGCGATACCGTAACCAAACCAACTCCCGGAATGCTGGAAGCTATGTGGAGCGCTAAAGTAGGAGACGATGTTTTTGGCGAAGATGAAACCGTAAACGAACTGGAAGAAAAGGCTGCCGCCATATTCGGTATGGAAGCCGGCCTGTTTTGTCCGTCGGGTACGATGACGAACCAGATCGCCATTAAATGCTTTACTCAACCGATGGACGAACTTATCGCCGACCAAACCGCACACATTTACCGGTACGAGGGAGGCGGTATTGCCTTTAACTCGGCTGTTTCGGCAAGGCTGCTGAATGGCGACCGGGGACGCATTACGGCTGAAATGATCGAACCGGAGATCAATGCCGACAATGTACATTATCCGCACACCAGCCTGGTCGTGCTCGAAAATACGGTGAACAGGGGCGGCGGAAGTTGCTATGCCCTTGAAGATATTAAACCTATTGCCGGTTTATGCAAAACGAAAGGCCTAAAGCTACACCTGGACGGAGCGCGGATCTTCAATGCCCTGGCCAATACCGGCGACAAAGCCGCTGACTATGGCCGGTATTTTGACGGCATTTCGGTGTGCCTCTCCAAAGGCCTCGGCGCACCGGTAGGGTCGGTGTTGCTGGCCCAAAAAGAAACCATTAAATATGCCCGCCGTGTGCGTAAGGTGCTGGGCGGGGGAATGCGGCAGGCCGGTTTTCTCGCTGCAGCGGGCATTTATGCGCTCGACCATCATGTAGAGCGACTAAAAATAGATCATGCGCACGCCAGACTGCTGGCCGGGGCACTGGAACAATGTAATTGGGTTGAACAGGTAATGCCGGCCGATACTAACATCGTGTTGTTCGATACGGTGCAACCGGCCGGCGAAATTGTTCAAAAATTGGCAAAAAAAGGTATCAAGGCCAATGCAACTGATACGCATCGCATCCGCTTTGTGACGCACCTGGATATTCACCCTGACCAGGTGGAATACGTGATCAAAGTTTTGAGCAGCGAGCTATAAGTTTTGACGTATCATTTTTAGCCAGATAAACTCAAGACTCGTCACTCAGAAAATATTATTTAATTACCCTGTCCGCACCTTGCCTTTCCACCATCCATCCGGGATATTCTTTGGGCAGAGCGCTTACTTCGCTGATCTTTGCAAGTTCATCAGCCGAAAGATCAAGTTCTGTCGATTTGATATTGTCTTCCAGTTGATCTATACGTTTGGCGCCGATGATCGTACTGGTGACACCTTTTTGCAAACGAATCCAGGCAAGGGCAACCTGTGCGGCTGATACATTATGTTTTTTGCCGATCTCGTTAATGACATCGATGATATCGTATGCCTTTTCGCGGTTTACGGGCGGAAAATCAAAATTATCACGGCGTGAATCGCCCGCTTTTTCGTTGTTGCGGGTATATTTCCCTGAAAGGAATCCTCCTGCCAGCGGGCTCCACGGCATAATGCCGAGATTCTGATCGGCAGCCAGCGGCATTACTTCCCGTTCGATATCACGTCCTGCCAGCGAATAATAATATTGCAGGCCGATAAATTTGTTCCAGCCGTGTTTTTCGGCAATACCCAAACTCTTCATCACCATCCATGCGGGCCAGTTGCATACCGCAATGTATCGCACCTTACCCGTCAACACTATGTCGTTCAGCGCGCGCATCGTTTCATCGATAGGAGTCGCCGGGTCGACGCCATGTACATACAGGATGTCCACATGATCCATTTGCAGGCGCTGCAGGCTTTCGTCCACCGACTGAAAAATGTGATAGCGCGAAAGGCCGACATAATTTTTGCCTTCGCCCATACGCCCGCGAACTTTGGTGGCAATGACCAGTTCATTACGGCTGATGCCGGTATCTTTCAGTGACTGCCCTAAAAGTTTTTCAGACAGGCCGTACGAATAAACATTAGCTGTGTCGATAAAATTGATACCTGAACCGACGGCGGCCTTCATCAGTTCGTTAACTTCATCTTGCTGAACTTTCCCGATATTTCCCCAGATACCGCCCTCACCACCGAAAGTCATAGTGCCGAAACAAAGCTCGGATACCACCAGGCCGGTGTTTCCTAAAAAATTGTATTTCATAAGTGTTTGTGATTTAAATGTAGTGTAAAGTTGCCCGTTTACCAATAAAGAATGGTCAGCATAACGTCATACCTGCTTTAAATTCTCACCTCTAAGGGGATTCCCCGGGCAAAGCAGGGGATAAGCATAAAGGTTATATGTCCATAAAATGGAGATTTAGAGATGTCGTCCATATACCCATTCCCAAACGTCACCGTCGTCAGGGTCTGTTATGGTGCCTGCCAGCCTGAAATTGTTCTTACGCAGAATCCGTACTGAATAATTCTCCTCGGGCAATGTACGGGCGGTGATGATAACCGAAGGATCGGTTTGCAGCGATAGCTGCACCAAAGCATCAGCGATCCGTTTACCGATACCCTGGTTCCGGAAGCGCGGGAAAGTCCCATAAGCGATCTCAACTTTATTGTTAACAGGTTTCCCTTTAAATGCGGCGGCGCCTACCAGTTCCCCGTTCAGTTGTGCAAAGTACCCTATCCACGGCGGATTGTACCCAACGCGATTGAAGAAATCAACGGTCATATCGAGGGTTTCCAGGCAATCCGGGTTGCCGCTGAATACCGCATTTTCATGCAGGTGCTGTTTGACGGGGATGAGTTCCATCGATCGGGTCTTATCCAAATATACGCGAATATTTACTTGCCGGGCGGGTATCCGTCATTTGATGACCCTGTCAAACATGGAATATTCCCCGCAGGTCACCATCGTACCGGTACTTACGATGGGCAAGGCCGCCATACACTATTATTCA
>DASZWG010000525.1:0-3979 GCA_035546675.1 Mucilaginibacter sp.
TCGAGGCCCAGCCATTTAGCGGATGCGCCCGTCGAAATGATCACCGTATCGGCATGAATAACTTTATGCTCATCAATGGTCACTTTGTGCGGCGAACCCGAAAAATCAACCGAGCTGACATAACCAAAACGGATATCCGTACCCAAACGCTCGGCCTGGCGCTGGAAGTTTTCCATCATGGCCGGGCCCAAAATACCATCCGGGTAACCGGGGTAATTCTCCACTTCGGTAGTTTGCGTAAGCTGGCCGCCTGCGAGCAGGCCGGTGTATAAAACGGGTTTCAGGTCAGCGCGTGCGGCATAAATCGCAGCGGTATAACCTGCGGGACCCGAGCCTATGATCAGGCATTTGACGTGTTCAATTTCCTGGGACATCAATATTTTAATAAAGGGTACAAATTTACACTTTAACGCGCATTGTGCCAATATGGTATGGTCAGTACATTGCCATCATTTGCCCGTGTTGGCCTTTAGTACCCGGATGAAATTACCGCCCAGTATCTTATCGATATCGGCCTTGCTGTAGTGCAGCTTCAGCAATTCTTCGGTGATCTTGGGGTAATCGCTTACATCATCCATCCCCAGCGGGTACGATTCGGCCCCGTCGAAATCGGAACCGATGCCCACATGATCGACCCCGATCAGTTTGGCTATGTAGTCGATGTGTTTGATGAGCTGACTCAGCGGGGGGCGTACCTGGTCAGATTCTGATTTATAGATCGCGTTCAGCCTGATCTTGGCCAGATCGGCATCGTGATACACCTTTTTAAGTGAGTCCAGTTCGACCCTGTGCCGGTGCAGGAACACAGATTCTTTGTGCGCATAGGTGCTGTCGAGAAAACCGCTGTAAAAATTCACAAAAACCACTCCACCGTTCTTTGCCAGGGCTTTCAACTGGGCATCCTTCAGGTTGCGCTGGTTGGGATCGAGCGCATAAGCGCAACTGTGCGATGCGATAACGGGCTTGTCAGTCGTTGCCAGCACATCATAAAAGGTCTGCTCACCAACGTGCGATACATCCACCATCACGCCCAGGTCATTCAGGCGATGAACCACCTGCCTGCCGAAATCGTTGAGGCCGACATGCCCGGCGCGTTTCAGCGAGTCGAGGTGATGGGTTTCATCCGCAGCGGATGTGGCCCAGGAGGTACTGTTGTTCCAGGTGAGGGTGAGGTAACGCATGCCGCGTTTAGCGAGCGCATCAATGTATGACATATTATCCTCGATCATGTGGCCGCCTTCAACACCGATCATCGCCACAAATTCCTTTTTTGCCACACCCCGCTCCAGTTCGGCGGCATTGCGCGCCAGCACCATCCGGCCGGGGTTGCGTTTGATAAGGGCATACAGCGAATCGATCTCGCGGTTGGCAAATTTAAATGCGGTTCCTTTGCCGTATTCGGCGCCGCACCAGATGGAGAATACCTGTACATCCAGTCCGCCTTCTTTGGCGCGTACCAGGTCGAGGTTGCCGATGGTTTGCCGTTTGGAAAGATCAAGCTTCGTGATCAGTTCGTTCGAGATCGCATCATTATGCGTATCCACGAGGATCGCATTAAAATGGATATCGTGCGCATTTTGTGCCCGGGCACCAACTCCAATGACCAGCAGCAGTGGCAGCAGTAGTTTTTTCATTTGCGGAAGATAGGAATTATTGTGAGCATATGTCAATTATGGGGGTGGTTTAGCTGGTAGATCATTACACCCATTGCAAAAACCAGCAGGCATAAACCGGCTATAATCAGCGCATTCCACACGGCTGAGCTTTCGGTCTTTTTGCCCGACCTGATCAGGCGAAGCCGTTCGTTTTGCCGGACGATGCCGACAATGATGAACAAAATTCCGCCGAGAGCGGCAATTATCTCGTGTTCCATTTGGTGTATCATACAATAGGGGTAATTTTATAAAGGCTGAATTTAAGCAATATTACCTCTTTATGACATTGCAATGACATTAAATATTCGTCACAAAGGTGTTACGATGTGAACACGATTCAGAGATTTTAAAGATTAAAATGATAACATTCCTATTCCAATGAATTAACATTTCAACCTTACAACATTACAACTATCAAATCATGTTTGAATGATACCGGCATTAAAGGGTTTTTCGATAGGCGCATGGTTGGCAGCTTCTATGCCCATGGATATTACTTTTCGGGTATCGAGCGGGTCGATGATCCCGTCGACCCACAGCCTGGCCGCGGCATAATAAGGTGAGGTTTGCGCATCATACCGTTCGGTGATCTTTTTCAGCAGTTCTTCTTCCTTTTGCGGGTTAAGTTCTTCTCCTTTGGCTTTCATCGCCGATTCCTGTATCTGAAGCAGGGTTTTAGCAGCCTGCTGCCCGCCCATTACGGCGATCTTCGCACCCGGCCAGGCAAAAATAAGCCGGGGATCGTAGGCTTTGCCGCACATGGCGTAATTGCCTGCGCCGTATGAATTGCCGATGATAATGGTGAATTTGGGTACAACCGAATTGGCTACCACGTTCACCATTTTAGCGCCATCCTTGATGATACCGCCCTGTTCCGAACGGCTGCCGACCATAAAGCCGGTAACATCCTGCAAAAACACCAGCGGTATCTTCTTCTGGTTGCAGTTCATAATAAAGCGTGTGGCCTTGTCGGCCGAGTCAGAATAAATAACGCCGCCGAACTGCATCTCTCCTTTTTTTGATTTAACCACCTTGCGCTGGTTAGCCACAATGCCCACCGCCCAGCCGTCGATGCGGCCGAGGCCGCAAACAATGGATTGCCCGTACAGGGCTTTGTATTCTTCAAATTCCGAATTATCCAGCAGGCGAAGGATGATCTCCTTCATGTCGTAAGGCTTTTCGCGGCTGTCGGGCAGGATACCGTATATCTCTCTTTCATCCAGTTTCGGCGACGCTGGTGCGATACGGTCGAAGCCCGCCTTCGGGTAATCACCCGTCATACCCATAATATTGCGGATCGAATCGAGGCAAGCCTTATCGTTTGGCTGTTTATAATCCGTCACTCCGGATATTTCGCAATGCGTTGTCGCCCCGCCCAGCGTCTCATTGTCCACATCCTCTCCTATGGCTGACCTGACTAAGTAAGAGCCCGCCAAAAACACAGAACCCGTCCCTTCGACGATCATCGCCTCATCGCTCATAATGGGCAAATAGGCACCGCCCGCCACGCATGATCCCATAATGGCCGCGATCTGGATAATACCCATGCTGCTCATGATGGCATTGTTGCGGAAAATACGCCCGAAATGCTCTTTATCGGGGAATATTTCGTCCTGAAGGGGCAGGTAAACTCCGGCCGAGTCGACCAGGTAAATGACCGGCAGGCGGTTCTCTATAGCTATTTCCTGTGCGCGCAGGTTTTTTTTGGCGGTGATGGGAAACCAGGCCCCCGCCTTCACGGTTGCATCATTGGCCACAACTACACACTGGCGGCCTGATATATACCCGATACCGCATACCACACCGCCTGAAGGGCAGCCGCCGTGCTCGGCATACATGCCTTCGCCTGCAAAAGCGCCGATCTCGAGCCAGGGACGATCGTCATCAAGCAGGCAGGCAATACGTTCGCGCGCCAGCATCTTCCCCTTATCTTTTTGCCTCGCCGCCGCCTTTTCGCCGCCACCCTGGTATACTTTCTTCAGGCGGGTATTCAGCTCAAAAACAAGCTGCTTGCTGATATCTTCGTTTTTATTGGCTTCGATGTCCATGGGTTAGAGATTAGAGACCTAAGGTCAGGCCTCTCCGAAAATTTGCTTTTGCTAAATAACACTCTTTTCGCCGACAAACAAAAACTAATCGCTATCTTCTATTCTCGGTAAGTCACATTTCAGGCCTTCTTTTTACAGGCGAAATAGATTTAACAATGGTTTGTCCCCTGGGCCGATCCTTCATGGGTTTCATATCTGCTAAAGCATTCTTGTAGGCTTGCTCGAGTAGCTCCTTTGCATACCATTCGTGAAAATCGCCCTTGTCCTTTACCTTAA
>DASZWG010000526.1:0-5886 GCA_035546675.1 Mucilaginibacter sp.
CCTTTACCCCGAACGGCGACGGAAAGAATGATATCCTGTATGTCTATGGTACAATCGTCAAAAGCATAAAATTCTATATATATGACCAGTGGGGCGAACTGATCTTTACTTCTAACGATCAAAGCTATGGCTGGGATGGCACTTACAAAGGCAATAAAGAACCCGTTGGCGTATATGTGTATTATGTGGAAGTGATAGCCGACGACGGCAAAAAATTAACTAAAAAGGGTACAGTTACATTAATACGGTGAAAAAGGCAGTAATTATAATTATAGGATTGATGCAATTGGTTGCTGCAAAACTGAAGGCGCAAGTCGATCCGCATTTTTCTCAGTATTATTCCTATCCCTTATGGCTTAACCCTGCCCTGACCGGTGTATTTGACGGCGATGCAAGGATAGGAGTTAACTATAAGGACCAGTGGGCGAATATTAATAATGGTTACCGCACAGGAGGCGTATCTGCCGATTTCCGATCAGGAGATAAAGTTGGCCTGGGTTTTAACATTATCAACCAGGCCGCGGGTGATGCCGGGTTTAATTATTTCGCCGCTTACGGGTCATTCGGTTATGGCATAGCTGTATCCCCTGATGGAACCAAAAGGCTTCACTTTGGCTTGCAGGCCGGGCTTATCAACCGGAGCTTTGACCCGAACAAGTTGCAGTTTGGCGATCAGTACAATCCGTATACCGGCTTCGACCCGGGATCACCCAGTTTTGAGACTTTTACAGCTACAAGCGCCATTGTGTTCGACTCAAGCGTGGGATTGTACTACTATGACGGTAACCCGGATAAGAACGCTAACCTGTTCGGCGGAGTCAGCATTGCGCATCTTACGCAATCTAAAGATGCATTTGCAGAAGAAGGCATCAACAGCCGGATACCCATACGGTATACCATTCACGGTGGTGTGCGCTTAAAAGTGTCAGATTATTTCGAGATCACGCCCAACGCGATCTTTATCAAACAGCAGGCTAATGAAATAAAGGCACTTGGCCTGTACAATGAGTTGAAAACGGATGACGATAAAAGTTTGATATTCGGTATACTCTACCGTATCGATGATGCGGTGGCTGCCAGTGTTGGATATCACCTCAATAATGTCAATATTGGTTTAAGTTATGATATCAACTCTTCTTCCCTCAATGCCGCTACAAAAGGTCAGGGAGGACCGGAGTTGTCATTCAGTTATATTTTTGGTAAACATGCACCGGAAGGCCCGGAACCGGTGTGCCCCAGGTTTTAAGCAGCAGGTTATGAAACGAATATGCTTTGTCGTTTTATTCAGTTTAACGCTTTCGGCTGCGATTGCCCAGTACAAAACCTACAGGACCCTTGGCGACAAAGCATTTGAAGATAAAAACTACTACGAGGCTGCTTATTATTATGGCAGGGCAATAGGAGAGCGGGCTAAGATCGCTCCTGGCCTCGAGATGCCTTTTAATACAAAATTCAGATCACCTAAAAAGATCAGTTCGGCCGATAGCGCCTATGCCGTTTTTCGCCTGGCTGAATCTTACAGACTTTTTGAGGATTACCGGGAAGCAGAGGTATACTATAAACGCATTCTAAGCGCCGGGCACGACAACGAGTACCCTTCGGCAAGACTCTGGTATGGCGTATGTTTACGAACAGACGGAAAATTTGATCAGGCCATATCGCAGCTTGAACAATTCAGAAAGACTTATAATTCTGACGCTGCCTTCAATACCATCGCCGCACATGAAATTGCTGATTGTATATTTGCCAAAGCGCAATACCGGCAAGAGCCATTGGCTAATGTTACGAAAGTTCCGGGGCCTCTCAACTCGGGCGACGGCAATTACGCGATGAGCAGGTACCATGCAGGCTTTTTGTTCACTTCTTCCAGGAAAACAGACGACAGCAAGAGAAATGTGAACAGGATATACTACGCCGGGTTGAGCGATACCCTTACTCCGCAAATGATAAACTTCAAAATTGCGGAGCAGGAGAAAATTGACGAATACGGAACGCCATCTGCTGATGCTGACGGCAAAAGGATCTATTTTACCGGATGGAGCAAACAGGGGCCGATCATAACCACGAAGATATATTTCAGCGAACTGCAAAACGATGCCTGGTCAGCGCCGCAACTTCTGAACAGCCAGGTAAACGAGGATCGGTATAATTCCAGGCAGCCGTTTGTAACACCCGACGGGAAAACGCTTTTTTTTGCTTCAGATAAACCCGGTGGCATGGGCGGCGATGATATATGGATGAGTTCGCTTAGTGACGACGGGCAACCCGTCAATTCGGTTAATCTTGGTGGCACAGTGAATACACCGTCGGATGAGCAGGCCCCTTTTTATGACGCTGCCCGCAAAAGATTGGTTTACAGTTCAAAAGGTTTTACTGGTTTGGGCGGTTTCGATCTTTTCGAAAGTTTTGGCGAAGGTACTTCCTGGTCGACACCCCGCAACCTGGGTTACCCCATCAATTCAACTAAGGACGATCTGTACTACCTTGCTGATGCCGAAGATCCCTCGGTATTTTATCTAAGCTCGGACAGGGAATCTGATTGCTGCTTCAGCATTTTTATGGGGAAGATGAACAGGTACATTTTGTCAGGCGTCGTGATCGATTGTAAAACCAATCAACCTTTGCCCGGGGTTACGGTAACTTATGTCGACTCCCTTTCGTCGCAACGGGAACAAGCCGTATCGGACAATATGGGGAAGTACCGGTTTACTGCAAAAGCAGGTATTCAGGGTAAACTGGTATTTGAAAAGGAAAATTACCAGCCCAAAACCGTCGGATTGCCTAATATCTCTGAACTGCAAAGTGACACGCTTTTTGCTTCAGGCGATTGCCTGGAAAGCCTAAGGCCGGGGCGTACATTTATACTGAAAAGGGTCTTGTTTGATTTCAATAGCTATGCCCTCACCGCAATAGCCAGGAACACCCTGGATACTTTGGCCGGTATCTTGGAAAGTGACACCACACTCAAAATAAAGTTAAGCGCCAATACAGATTCTGTGGGTAGTACGGCTTATAATCTGGCCCTTTCTGAAAAGCGGGCCGAGTCGTGCATGAGTTACCTGACCGGGAAAGGGGTGAATGCCAACCGGTTTGTTGTGATGGCTTACGGGGAAAGCAAGCCTATTGCCCCCAATTCATTGCCTGATGGCAGGGACAACCCGGAAGGAAGGCACCTGAACAGGAGGGTCGAATTCACTATACTGGAACCTGGTGATGAGCAATGATATTCGTTGCACGTTATTCAACCCGTTTAACTCCCTATATTTGCAGACCCCGGTTGCAGGCTGATAAGAAAATCACAAAAAAATAAATCTTCCGCCGGGGAATTTTGTTACCTGATTTACCATGCAAAACCTGGCGCCCATTGCCCTGTTCGTCTACAACCGCCCTGATCATACTCGGCGTACGCTCACTTACCTGCAAAAGAACCTGCTTGCCGATGAATCGCGGCTGTTTATCTTTTCAGACGGGCCGCGAAATGAAGCTGATAAAGCTAAAGTGGACCTGGTACGGCAATTGGCCAATGAGGTAACAGGTTTCAAATCGGTAAAGGTGATCGAACGGGAAAAGAACCTTGGCCTGGCCAATTCTATTATCAGCGGTGTTACGAAATTGGTAAACGAATATGACAAGGTGATCGTTTTTGAAGATGACCTGCTCTCATCACCCTATACGCTGCAATATTTTAATGAAGCGCTCAACCGCTATGTAGCCGAAGAAAAGGTAATGCACATCGGCGCTTACATGTACGACCTGGCCGACAAGGATCTGCCCGAAACATTTTTTTACCGGGCGGCTACAAGCTGGGGCTGGGCCACCTGGGCAAGGGCTTGGAAATATTTTGAACCCGATATAGACAAACTGATACCGCAATTTGATAAAGAGAAGATATACCGCTTCTCGATAGAAGGTAAAATGAATTTCTGGAGGCAGATGCTGCAATTCAAGGCAGGCAGGAACAACTCCTGGGCCATTCGCTGGTACGCATCCATATTTTTGAGAGACGGACTGACATTAAACCCTTCACACTCTTTTATCCATAATATCGGGCATGACGGCAGCGGAATACATTCGGGCCATGAGACAACTTACCATGTCCAGGTGGCGCAAAAACCGGTAACAGAATTTCCTGCCGGAATTAAGGAGGATCAACAGGCTTACCTTACCATACGGCAGTTTCTCAGTAAGCGTAAAGGCAATATCTTGCAGCGAGGATTGCGCTTTATCAGGACGGTTAGGATTAGGTATCTTGTAAAGAAATAATTATTTGGTTGCCCTGATTACAATATACGGCGAAAGCACTTTACTTTCAGCAGGTATTATTTTGGTGGCGATCTTTCCCGCAAACCAGAGTGTTTTCAGGAAGATTTTAGTAAATCCGTTTTGCTGTTCGCGGTTTTCGAGCCAGATGGAAAATTTACCGTAATAGGCTGTTTCCACATTTTTTAATCCAAGTTCCCGGCAATATTGTGCCAAAAGCAGCGGGCTCATACATTTAATATTATGCTTTTCATAATTGGCCATGTCGTATTGACGCTGTACCCAGCCGTTTACACCGGTAAAATTGGGCAGCGTAATAAACAGCGTACCGCCGGGTTTCAGAAATTCCAGGTGACGGCTTATCACGTCTTTGGTGTCTTCAAAGTGTTCGATCAATCCGCATGAAAGCACCAGGTCATATTGTTTTTTTGGCTCGTAATGAAACAGGTCGCCTTCTATGATGCCGATATCATCTTCCCCAAGCTCATTGACCGCCAGTACATCTTTCAATATACCCGGGTGGATATAAAAGTCAAAAAGCGTGGTTTCGATTCCAAAATATTTCTTCAGGTAGATGGCGTAGTACCCCGGAAAGCCTCCAAGCTCGATAGCTGTGGCTGGGTACCGATCGTCAACGATGCTCTTTAGCAGTTTATGAAAAGTGTAACTGGCAGGCACTTTGAATGCCAGGTCGCTTTTCGATTCCCAGTAACCGGCCCAGAATGCCTTATCGGTGAGTTCATTGCTCATTGGGATGCAAAGAAAAGAAAATATAACATAGAGACGCAATATCCGGCGCCTCTATGTGTATCATTTCAATTCTTTCATGATCTCTTCAATAGCCCTGTCCAATTGTTCATCCTTGTTTTCCAGCCGGTCTACAAAGGTGTTCTTGACATAAATATCCGGACTTACGCCGGTCTTTTCCAGGTCCTTCCCGTCGAGGGTGTAGCATCCCCATGCCGGTATACGATAAAACGAACCGTCGACCAGTCCTTTGCCGCTGGTAAAAATGATCCACCGGTAAGTTTCCGTTCCGACGATCTTGCCAAGCTTCAATGCTTTAAAGCCGGCGGATGTCATTTCGCCATCGCTCAACGTTTGTTCGTTTACCAGCAGGATGATCGGCTTACCCGAAGGGGCAAAATTGGGTTGCTGTGTCCGTTTGCCATCGCGGTACTGCCATTGCAGGTAAGGACGCTGTGACAGGAACTGCAGCACAGGGTCGTGCACATTGCCGCCGGTATTGTAGCGCAGGTCGAGGATAAGCGCATCTTTTTTATAAGCATAGTCAACCATGTCCTCGAGGAAATTCTGCAGAGCGTCTGTGCCCATGTTCTTCATGTACACGTAGGCAATACGGCCTTTGCTTTTTGCGGTCACTTCCTTCCGGTTGCGTGTTACCCAGGCGTCGTACAGGTTATTCTTTAACTGTCCATCGGCTTCGGGGTGTATTTTAATAATAACATCCTTTCCTCCCCGGTCAAAGGTTAGCTCCATTTCTTTATCGAGCGAAGGTTTGGTGAAATAGCTGTTCCGGTTTTGCTTTTCGTCCACCGGTACGCCGTCTACGGCCTTCAGCCTGTCACCAGACTTTACCGTAATATCTTCTTTATCGGCATTACT
>DASZWG010000527.1:0-2765 GCA_035546675.1 Mucilaginibacter sp.
ACTGGAGAAAAAAGGCACGATTATTCCTAAAAAACAGATAGAACTTAAATCGAAACTGTTTATCCGGAAATCATCGGGGGGATAAAAAATGGTCAGACCGGCGCCTGCTACACTTGATCTTCAGCACTTAGCCGGCCTTAACCATCAAGTCGTTATATATGAATAAATAATTCTTCTTCGGGCCTGCGAACTTTGACAAGCTTGCTGAAAGCGTCATCATCGGCACGAAAACCGATAGCAGCGATCACTGCCGTAGTCAGGCCCTTTTCGCGCAATCCCAATATCTCATCAAATTTAGCCGCGCTGAAACCTTCCATCGGGCAGGCATCGATACCCATATCGGCCGCTGCTGTCAGCAACACGCCTAAAGCGATATAAGCCTGTTTGTTCGACCACATCAGGCGCTGATCTTCCGTCAGGCGGTTCACATTACCCATGATCATCTGTTCATAAGCAGCCAGGTTTTCGCGGCCGATCTGCCTTTTTTCGGCCACGAAATCGATATAATGCTTTACAAAATGCTCATCAAGATTGGTTTCCGAAGCAAAAACGATCAGTTGTGAAGCATCGGTGATCTGCTGCTGACCATGAGCGGCTTCGCGTAATTTTTCACGAACAGCAGGGTCTTCAATAACCAATATTTTGTAGGATTGCAGCCCGGCCGACGACGGCGACAATTGAACCGCTTTCAACAGCTCGTCCAATTGTTCAGTGCTTAGTTTTTTTGTATGATCGAACTTTTTGGTGGCATAACGCCAGTTCAGTTTTTCTACCAGTGACATCATAATAAAAATTTAAACAAAAATACGTGTTTAAACATTTATTAACGTCACGGGCTGGTAAGCATTACATCAGGCCTTTGTCATGAAGCGCTTTTTTCCGCTCTTTTTCAAGCTTGCGAAGCGCGCGCCGTTCCTGGCGTATCTGCTTTTTGGTTTTCCCGGCAGTATCTACTTCCGGCTCTTCATCTTTTGCGGATGTAGTATCCTTTTTACCGAATATCCGCTGTAAGAGTCCCGGCCTCTTTACCGGCTCCGACGGCGGGAATATAATGGGAGTATCATCCTCGTCATCATTATTCTGACGCATCAGGCTGTCGGCAACGGAAGCAGGTACAGGCGCTATATCCTGCCGAAGACTTTCCTTCAGCCGTACGGAGGCGAAACCATAGCCGGTGCTGTCGGGCTGCGTCCAGCCATGCCCTGCCATCAGGTTGCCGATCAGTTTATAATAACCCATCAGTCCCGGCCGTAACGAGCCATCGGGCAGGAAGGAATACAGTCCTGTTTTTGGATGAGGTAAGATGCTGGCTAAGTAAATACCTTCGCCCTGCGTAAGCTCGGAAGGCGATTTACCAAAGTAATAATGCGACGCTTCGCCGATGCCGTATACATTATAACCCCACTCGACGATGTTGAAGTACACTTCGAGCATACGGTCTTTGGTCATGATGTGATCGTTCTCGATCAGCCATACGATCAGTATTTCCTCTATCTTTCGGGCCAGCGTCTTCTGCCTGTTCAGGAAGGCGTTTTTGACCAACTGCATAGAAATAGTACTGCCTCCGCGTTTGAATTTCCTGGTCTTATAATCCGTGGCGATCGACCGGCGGATCGATTCCTCGACAAATCCGCGGTTGGTATAAAAGGACGGATCTTCCGAAGTCATGACCGCGTATTTCACGTTGGGCGATATATCACTGAGCGGAGTAAAGTCCGGGTTCTGCAGGCCGATGATCCTTGACGGCATGGGCTTCCCGTGCTCGTATGGAGTATAAACAAACGGGCGGTTTAGCTTGCTCAGATCGGCTTTCCCGTATTTGGTGATGTCAAAATCCTGCTTATTAAGCGCCGATTCGAACTGTACCTGGTCCGGGTTCGAGGTATCGAGGAAAAAGTGAAGATGGTACTGCAGCTTCCCTTTCACTTGTATGCCCTCCAGCGAATCGAACATGCCCTGCGGCAGCGAATCGAAGAAATCCTGTGCATTAAGCCAGGGGGTGTTGATCTTGGCAATGTATAGCTTTACCGGGTTGAGCTGGTACTTGATGTAGGGCTGCGCGGTAATATTTTTCAGGTGAATAACGGAAGAACTATCAAGCGAGATGTAGTTTTTCCCGACAAACATATTGGCGTCGATCGATCCGTAGGGAACGATGATATCATTGGAGGATAACGCCGGGTGATTGACCAGCAGGTTACGCACCGACCAGAAACCATATATTTTCGTGATGTCATCGCTGTTCTCCACCTTTTGCAGTTTCGTGGTTATGGTGTCGAAACTGACCTTCAGGTGGTAACGGTCTTCAATCATCGGTATCTCCACCTTTTTGCCGTCGGCATACAGGCTGATATCGATGTCCCGGTCCGAAGGATGCATTTTACCTGCCACATGCCAGGTAGCAGCTCCGTCGTTAACGTTAATGGTCGACATCAGCTGACCGTTTTTGATCTGCGCGGTTTGCGTCAGCAGCTTCATTTTGGAGCTGTCGTCGGTGAAGGTTACCAGGAAATCATTGAGCTGCAGGTTATCAGGTATCTTATACAGCACCCGTTTAACCAGGTCGTAAGCCAGTACCGACAGATCAACCTTGGATTTATTCTCGGTCGTATCTTTTTTCTTCTTGAACAGGAAATCGAAATTCTTAACCCCTTTAACGATGCTCAGGTTCAGATGCGCATCCTTCAGCACCACATCCGACAGCTTCACATCGCCGAAGATCAGCGGCACCAGCTTTACGCTTACCTCGAAATTTTTAATGCTCA
>DASZWG010000528.1:0-6138 GCA_035546675.1 Mucilaginibacter sp.
CGCGGAGCGGCTGAATGTGCAGGATTTTGTTAATTTGACGAATCAGATCACAAATAATCGCTAATGAATAAAAATATCCTCATCGTCGACGACATACACCCCATTTTTATAGAACGGGCCGAAGCCCTGGGCTATCATTGCGATTACCGCCCCTCGATCAAAGCTGACGAAGCCTATGCAATCATTGGCGAGTACGAAGGGCTGGTGATCCGCTCGAAATTCCTGGTCGACCGGAAACTTATCGACCTGAGCAAAAATCTTCGTTTTGTGTGCCGCGCCGGCGCCGGGATGGATAACATCGACGAGGATTACGCCATCGCGAAAGGCATCAACCTGATCAATGCCCCTGAAGGGAACCGGGACGCGGTTGGCGAACATGCCGCAGGTTTGCTGCTGACGCTGATGAACAAGATCAACCTTGCCGACGCACAGGTCCGGAACGGGATATGGGATCGCGAGGGCAACCGCGGGCACGAGCTGAAGGGTAAAACCGTCGGCATTATCGGTTATGGTTTCATGGGCGGCAGCTTTGCCCGAAAATTGTCCGGCTTCGAGGTGAATGTGATCGCTTATGACAAGTACAAAACAGGGTTCAGCAACCAGTATGTACGCGAGGTAAGTATGGAAGAGATCGTGAAACACAGCGATGTGCTGAGCCTGCACGTGCCGCTGACGCCTGAAACCGGCGGACTGGTAAATGACGAATACCTGTTCCATTTCAGGAAGCCCATTTTTCTGCTCAACACCTCGCGCGGTAAAGTGGTAAAAACACAGGCCGTATTGAACGGCATCAAAAGCGGGCGGATACTGGGGGCCGGGCTTGATGTGCTTGAAACAGAGAAATTTCCGGCATTGGGCGAGCAGGTTTGGTTCGAAGAACTGAAGAACTCGGACCGTGTGTTACTGATGCCCCACGTGGCCGGCTGGACCTTTGATTCGTACCGGAAAATAAGCGAAGTGATGGCCGAAAAATTGAGCCAATTATAAGGCTGCAACACAAATTATTGCGGGCAAATCCTCAAAAAAATTTTGATATTCAAACTTAATTCGTTTATCTTCGTTAAACTGAAAAACAAGACTATGTGCACGCCTGTCGCATAGTCTTGTTGCTTTTTAAAGTGCAGCCGTCCTTCCTGTTACAGGGGGACTATTTTTTTTGATAGCAATTTATAAACTAAAGAATTAATTAAAAAAGGGGACGTTATGGCAGATGTAGCATACTACACCAGGGATGGCCTGGAGAAATTGAAAGAAGAATTACAGCAACTGAAGACTGCCGGACGGGCAAGTATTGCCAAAGCTATTGCCGAGGCTCGCGATAAAGGCGATCTTTCGGAAAATGCCGAATATGATGCCGCCAAAGAGGCGCAGGGTCACCATGAGGCTAAGATCGCCAAAATGGAAGAGTTGCTTGCTACTGCCCGCCTGCTGGATGAAAGCAAGCTCGATACGTCGAAGGTGCTAGCATTGTCGAGGGTGAAGATAAGGAACGTGAAGAACGGGGCCACCATGAGCTACCAGTTGGTATCCGAAAGCGAAGCCGACCTGAAATCGGGCAAAATATCGGTAACCTCGCCTATTGCCAAAGGATTGCTGGGCAAAAAGGTAGGTGAAAAAACGGAGATCACGGTTCCGGCCGGAAAGCTGGAGTTTGAGATACTGGAAATAAGTCGCTAACAGGTTGTACGTTTGACGTTGTAAGTTATACGTCAGGCAGGGTCAAACGTACCACGTATAACTTACAACACAAATGACGATCTTCTCAAAAATAGTAGCCGGTGAAATACCGGCATACAAGATAGCCGAAACCATCGATTTCCTGGCGTTCCTCGACATTAACCCGCTTGCCGAGGGCCATGTGCTGGTAATACCCAAGCAGGAAGTCGATTACCTGTTCGACCTGGACGATGAAACCTATACCGGCCTGCAGATCTTTGCCAAGATTGTGGCAACGGGGCTGAAAAAAGCGATCTCCTGTAAAAGGATCGGCGTAGCCGTGATTGGCCTGGAGGTACCGCACGCTCATATTCACCTGATACCTATGAACAACGTAAGCGACCTGAACTTTGCGCGCCCCAAGCTCAGCTTTACGCCGGAACAATTTCATGCCACCGCCGAAAAGATCAGGGAAGCGCTGAAGCCTGAGTAAATGGGCAGATGTGAAGATATGCAGATGTGCAAATGACTACCGTCGATCATCTGCATATCGTTACATTTAAAATCTGCGTATCAGACAATTCGTTTAGGGTTATCCTTTATAAAAGTTTCCCATCCCGAATAGGATTTTTTCCCGGCCGACTTGCCCGTACCGATCTTCTGGAATGAATGGCAAACCGCTACGGCAAGCCCGTCGGTTGCGTCGAGGAACTCGGGTGTTTCGCTAAATTTCAACAGGTTTTGAAGCATGGCGGCCACCTGCTCTTTGGTAGCATTGCCGTTGCCGGTTATTGCCTGCTTTATCTTACGCGGTGAATACTCGGTGATGTCGATATTTCGTGTCAGTCCCGCAGCCATGGCCACACCCTGCGCGCGGCCCAGTTTGAGCATCACCTGTATATTTTTACCATAAAACGGCGCTTCGATGGCCATGCAATCGGGCTTGTAGTTGTCGATCAGGTGGAGTGTCTTTTCAAAGATACGCTGCAGCTTCAGCATGTGATCGTCCATGCTTTCCATTTTGACAACCCCCAGGCTCATCAATTCTATTTTCGGGCCCGTCTCCTTCACCAGCCCATAACCCATCACTGCTGTACCAGGGTCGATACCCAGTATGATGCGCTCTTTTAAGTCTCTTTGCTGCATATTGTCAACGGACTTACAAAATTTTAAAAACTTCGTAAGCCTGAATTATCCAAAACTAACTTTTCCGTTCGGCATTTTTCAGGATCCCCGCATATTCTTCCCGTGTGATCATCCGGGCGCCCATCGATTCCAGGTGACTAGTATAAACCTGACAGTCGATCAGTTCATACTTTTTGCTTTGGCATAAACTCATCAGTGCAACCTTTGAGGCGTTGCTTATCCGGCTGAACATGCTCTCGCCGCAAAATACCCGGCCGATCTGCACACCATACAGGCCGCCGGCCAGTTCAGAATTCTGCCATACCTCGACCGAATGTGCATACCCTTCGCGGTGCAGCGCAATATAGGCTTCTTTCATTTCAGGGGTTATCCAGGTACCATCCTGTCCTTTACGCTCAGCTGAACTGCAGGCTTCGATCACCCGGTCAAAACACTGGTCGTATGTAACCACGAAACGATCCGACCGCAAAACCTGCCGCATGCTTTTTGATAGTTTAAGTTCAGAAGGAAAAACCACGAACCTTTCGTGGGGCGAATACCACAGAATGGGCGTGCTTTCGTTATACCACGGAAATATCCCGTTGCGATAGGCAAGCAGCAGGCGGCCGATTGAAAGGTCGCCGCCTACGGCTAAAAGCCCGTCATCTTCAGCAAGCGACGGATCGGGGAATATCAAACGCTCATCGAGCCTGAATATCATCCGGCAAATTTATGCCTTCTTGCGTATTACCAGCTTTTTGTTCTGCGCTCTGGCTATTGCATCCATAAATTGCTGCATCTCGGTGTATTTGGCAGCAGGAATATCCGCTTTATTCAAAACAAACCTGGCCGTACCTGTAACCTGGTTCTTATCCTTGTTATATATGTAGCTCACATCATAGCTGCCATAAGTGAATTTCAGGCTGGCATTGGCCGGCAGCGACTCAACCTCGTAACCCTGTGGCAGATCGATAGTAGTAACACATGATTTTATCCTGGGGTATTCCAGGTAATAATCGGTCCTCCTGTTATCGAGGATCGGTACAGTATTGGCCCATAACTTGAAAACCGAGGGTCTGTAAAATTGCTTATCGCCCGCGGACACATCGCTGAACTGATCGTATTCCATATCCAGGTCTACTTGCTTTTCGCCGTTTTCATCCTTTCCGGATTCAAAATTGAATACTGATGGCTGCTTGATCTCCAGTTGCTCCTGCCAGAATTGTTTCTGATCGTCCATTTTGGCGGCTTCGGTTTCCAGGTAGAATAGCCGGTATTCGCCGGTGCTCCTTATCGTTATATGCGCCTTAGCCCCTCCATCGGGCTGAAGTATGATATGCTCCTCGCCTATAAACTGGTTATCCTTCGCTGAGCTTTTAGGGGTATTGACCAGCTTTCCGCCATCTTCAGTGATCAGTAAGGCATTCCTGTTCTCTGTAAACGATCCTAATTTGCCAAACTCGGTCTTATTACTGGTACACTCAAGCCAGGTAGTGTCGTTCTTAAACGGGATACATAATATCACGTGGTTAGTAATATCAAACGGAAACGAGGGGTCTTCCGGCTCGGCATTTTCTCCCGCATCGATGATAGCATAATACGAATTGATACCCACCGCCTTGAGTAAGGCCCGCATGTAGTTCGACAATGCCTTGCAATCGCCGTATTTTTTCTCATCTACAAAACTGGCGGGTAAGGGTTTTAGCCCGCCGATACCCAGTACGATATTAACGTACCGTACATTTTCCTGCATGTATTTATAAAGGAATTTCGCCTTATCCGTATCACTTTTTATGGTATCAGTCATTTTTTTGATCTCAGCTACGCGCTGCGGGCTCAGATCACCGACATCTGCGTTTAGCGCCTGCTGCCATTGCCCGAAGCTCTGCCAGGTGCTAAAATCGCCGGGGTAGCCATAATATTCAAACCTGTTGGCCGCAAACCTGACCGCAGGCAAAAAACGCCACGGCTCCGAATCTTCTTCGCTTTTAAATGCCTTGAGGCCTGATACATGCCATCGGTAACTGTCCGTGCTGCCCGATGTTATTTTTTCGGGTTTCACCAAAGTATTTCGATTCAAATACCTGAAACCGGCATCCGAACTAACAGATACATGGCAATAGGAATCCTGAACGGATTGTTCCACTCCCTGGAAATCCCACGATCCGATATTGATAACACTGTTTAATGTTTCTTCAATGGTGATCTCCAGCGTTTCCGGGTAGCTGGCAAATGAATGCTTCAGGCCCAGAAAACGGTCATCGTTCACAAGGGTAGCCTCCATAGATGCAGCGCCATCATACATATCGCTTTTATGGTATTTTTTTATCAATTCGCCCTTTGCATCATAAACACGCATTTCGAACGAATTGACTGTATTGAATTTCCGGTTATATTCGAGTTTTACAAGTCCCTCGTCATCAGCTTTTTCATTTAAAACAGTAATGACAGCGTAAAACTTAAGCGCAACTTTACCGGGGCCCTTCACATTGTAATCGGTCATGGAATAACGTACAACGGAATTGGCATTCTTTTTCAGTGAGTCGGGAATACCGTCTGCACTAAATACCTGTTTAGAAACATCCTGGGCGTATGCTCTCATCATCAGCATCACCAGCACACCCGATAAAGTTACCAGGTGTTTTATACTCTTATTCAAATTATACAATAACATAGTCAGGATGCTTTTTTCAGTATGATCTGTTCGTTCATCAATTCGTACATCTTTTTATAGAAATCATGTATCTCCGCATAATTCTCCTTGAAAAATATAGCCTTTCGATACATGATGGTATAGCGTACCACGATGGATCCGCCATCTTCCAATACGATGCGCCTGAAGCTGATGCTTCCGTCGGGCATATCCATTTTTACGCTTTTGGGCAAAGCATCGGTTTTATATCCGTCCGGTATCTTGTAATTGCCCATAATAACATCATTTCTCATATACCTGAAGTCGATGTCTGTCATACGCTTTTCGGCCAGGAAAGGGTTCTGTCCGAGCGGTGTAAAAAGGTCGGGTTTAAAATAAATATAAGTACCATCCGAACCGCTGAGATCAAGACTGAAGTTGATCGTCTCGTTCAAAGGCAGCGAGTCGACCGTCATATTTTCCATCTTTATTGAAGATATGCGGAGGTCGTTGTTCCCATTCTTCAGCGAGTCAATATATTTCTTTTCGCCGTTCAGCATGTAATTTTCTACGGCATCGACCTTATCATAACTCACACTGTTCACCTGGGCCGAACCCTCCATCTTACCTTCAGGTTTAATATCAGCAGTGACCACTACCACATTTCTTACCGGCTCGGGGTTCTGCACAAATACCAGCTCGTATTTTTTATTTTCCTTATCGAT
>DASZWG010000529.1:0-2521 GCA_035546675.1 Mucilaginibacter sp.
TTGTCGGCCCCATAAGTAATATTGGTGGGCAGCGTCAGTATAAACTGAACGACAAACACAAAAAAGATAATGACGTGTATCGGTGCTTTGTCGCTGTTATAAGCCATGCCTTCGCCGATCATCGGAAGAAAACTGAAAAAGCACAGGCCAGAAAGGAAAAACTTCCTGTTTAAGGTCACTGCCCCGTAAAGGCATAACAGAACGAGGGCGCCGCCCACGATCGTAAAGATCATATTCATTGTTGGATTCATGATAATTGGGTTTTTAGGGTTTATAAATTGGTTGATAATAAAAGACAAAATCATCCGGGCGTTGCAGCCTGGATCATGTTTAATTACTTATAAGCTCAGGCTGAATGCCTGAACAGGAGAAAGCCTGAAGGGACTGCTCAATAACCTGGCAGACCCTCCAAAACCTGTATTATTTTTTCTTTAGTTCCTGGCGAAATGAGGTTACATAATCGATCTTGCCGTTTTTGATGTGATTGACATCGTTGTAAAATGCCGAATCGATCTTGCCGCCTGTTTTATAAGTATTGGTCTGCTTGTACCAGGTCAATACCCAGTCGTCGTTTTTATCGGTGCTATGCACATTGATCACCGAGATCATATCGATTTTTGAGCTGGCCAGGCTGTCCCTGTACTTTTGAAAGTAATGAACCGCACTATCCAATTTCAGCTTAATTTTGCTGCCGTCAGGAAAATCCATCGCATTGGTATCGGCAAAATAGGCCGGTGCGTTTTTAAGGTTATTGTCCTCCCAGTCTTTGTACGACTGCAGCACTTTCCGTTCAAAGCTTGTACTGTCCGAAATAGCGAAGGAAGAAGAGTAGGAAGCCTTATAGGGCATTTTTGAGGTGTCGGCAGTAGCACCGGGAGTGCTTTTGCCTCCGTTCTTGCAGGACGCCAGCAATGCGACCCCCGCAAGAAAATAAAGGGCTCTTTTCATGTGAATTAAGTTTAAATTTAGTTAGGTGATTGGTTACTTAAATATACATAACTTTTTGAAATACAAAAGATTATATAATTTTAACTCAATTCAAACAAAAGTTTCGGGAACATCAATATTGCATAATGCTCCCGAAACAATTTTTAATTCTATGAAAAAAAATGGCCCTTTAGGCTCCGGTCCAGCCAACCGGTAAAGAAAGCGTTTATGCGGAAACCGTCAGGTTACTCCCGTCAACCGTAACCGTATAAACATGCAGTGGCGATGCTGCCGGTCCCATCAGCACCTGTCCCTGCTTGCTGAACTCACTGCCGTGCAGCGGGCATATAAATATACCCTGGCCTGCATTGTAGTTGATGGATGTGCCCTGGTGCGTACAGGCTACCTGTACCGCTGTAAATGAACTTGCCGCATCGCCGTCGGCTATCCTGACCACGATCACGCCGTTGGATACCTTTGAATCGCCGACATTCTTTAACTGGCTGCTCAGGTCAATGCTGAACAGGTTTCCGCTGCCGGGTTGCGGCGGAGGTGTGCCGTTACCGCCCGTGCTGCCGCCGGGAGCAGGGTCGTTCCCTTTTGACCCGCACGAGGCCAGGCTGCATCCTGTGCATACAACTACCAGGCCGATGCCCAGTTTTGATAAAAATTCTTGTCTTTCCATGTCTTCAAAATGTTAATAAGTATGATTGCTTTTGTGGTTAAAATCGAACATACGCGAGATAGTGAACCCGAACCGGTACTGGCCCCTGCCGTAACTGGATTGAGACGCGCTTAATGAATTGATCTGCGAGATCGCCCTTGCATTGGTGAAATTGAGCGTGAACACGTGACCGCCGGTTTCAAACTCGGCGCCAAAGCCAAGCGGATCCTCGAACCCGTTGGCGCCCGTCCTGAAAGCTGAGAAGGGGTGTTCGTAATCAACTAATAAGCTCATGTGCCGGGTCACCTTCAGGCGGCCGGCAGCCGTAACCGAAAAAAATTGACGGTCGTTGCCGGTTATGTCCGGAATGGGCTGGTTATCGCGTACAAAAACCGGCGATACCTCCAGCGATAAGGCTGATGTGATCCTGCGCGAAAAAATCACCTCGCCGATGTAGGATAAACGTTCATCGAACGTGCCGAAAGAGCCATAGGGATGTACCCCCGTTCCGCCCTGGAGGGTTAAACCCAAAGGCATGCTGTTATCCGTCGTTTGATGCAGCAGGGCATATTTCATTTGCAGTTCGATGAGTTGCCCAATGGTGCTGCGCCCGAAGTTGATATTCAGGTCGTTGGTTAGCCCGTACTCAAAGCCGATGTATACATCATTGACGGCATCGAGCCCGAACAGGGTGCGGGCGCCGCCCACCGCAGTGGCTATATCGCCAAAGCGGTGAATGACCAGGAAATTGAGATTCTTTTTGCCAACCGTTTCGGTGGTAGGTGAAAAAATGAGCCGGGTTGCCTTAAACGCGGGCAATGTGCGCTGGTGACCGTTGCTGCTGCCAAGCACATTCATCAGGGAATCGGCTGAAGTTTCCTTTTTGGTGCTGTCGGCCTGCTGCGCCGATGCGGCCGCCGCCAGGGTCAT
>DASZWG010000530.1:0-8460 GCA_035546675.1 Mucilaginibacter sp.
CCATTGTGAATAAGCTGATATTAAAGCTTTACCACGATGATAATGTGGATGTTTACCTCAATGGTTTCGAGGTGTTTCGCAGCGTAGGATGGACAAGCGACTTTCAATTGATACCCCTCAAGGACCTGGTTAAAACCAAACTCCGCAAGGGAACGAATGTGCTGGCTATTCATTGTTCAAACACGGCGGGCGCTTCGTGGCTGGATGCCGGGTTGCTTGATGAGCTAAAGCCCAGGAACGATCACTCGATCAGGGTGGCCAGGCAAACCGGCGTCGAAATGACCGCCACGCAAACCATTTATAAATTTCGTTGCGGGCGCGCCGATCTGATCGTCACTTTTACATCGCCGTTGCTGATCAATGATATGGACATACTCCAGCGCCCGGTGTCGTATATTTCTTACAAGGTCAGATCGATCGATAACAAACGCCATAATGTAAAAGTATTCTTCGGTGCTTCGACCGATATAGCTGTTAACAAACCATTACAGGAAGTTGCCGCCGAGGCTTATACTTCCGGTAAATTATCAGTTTTAAGAGCGGGCACTACAGAGCAGCCCATTCTTAAAAAGAAAGGAGACGATTTGCGTATCGACTGGGGATATATGTATGTGGCCGTACCGCAGACGGCGAGTACCATACAATATATCTCCGACGGCAGGGACCAGGTAAACCCCCTGCTGGCAAAACCCCATATTACCACAGATACGATAAGAGGTAAAGAATTATTCCTCAATACTATTATTCCTTTTGGCGAAGTGGGTAAAACATTCGAGGAGAAGTATGTTGAATTGGGATACGATCAGTTGTTCTCGGTTCAGTATTTCGGGATCGACCTGAAGCCCTTCTGGAAAGCCGATGGCACCAAAACCATGGACAAGGAACTGGCCAAGGGGGCATCAGATTATGCCGATGTGATAAAAAAATGCGAAATGTTCGACCGGCAGATGTTCCGTGACGCTTACAGGGCAGGGGGTGATAAATACGCCAAGTTGTGCGTGATCGCTTATCGGCAGAGCATAGCGGCGCATGCGCTGGTGAAAAGCCAGTTCGGCAACCTGCTGTTCCTGTCCAAAGAAAATTTCAGCAATGGATCCATCAATACCGTCGATGTGACCTATCCTTCGGCGCCGCTTTACCTGGCTTACAATCCCAAATTGCTGGAGGGTATGTTGAACGGTATATTTTATTACAGCGAAAGCGGCAAATGGAAAAAAGGTTTTGCTGCACACGATCTCGGCACATACCCGATAGCCGACGGACAAACTTACGGCGAGGATATGCCGGTTGAAGAATCGGGTAATATGCTGATCCTGACCGCTGCCATAGCGCGTGCCGAAGGGAACGCCGATTATGCGAAGAAACACTGGGAAACGTTAACTAAATGGGCCAATTACCTCGTTAAAGCGGGTTTTGACCCGGCTAACCAGCTTTGCACCGATGATTTTGCCGGTCACCTGGCGCATAATGCTAATCTTTCGATCAAAGCCATCGTGGGCATAGCCTGCTATGCGAAACTGGCGGAGATGCAAAAGGAGGACCAGGTAGCGGTCAATTACCATAATATTGCGCTGGCAATGGTGAAGAACTGGATGCGGATGGCGGATGCCGGTAATCATTACTCGCTGGTATTCGGCGATAAAAATACCTGGAGCCAGAAGTATAACCTGGTTTGGGATAAAGCGCTCGGGCTGCACCTTTTCCCGCAATCGGTATACGAAAAAGAAGTGAGGTACTACCTGACCAAACAAAACAGGTTCGGCTTGCCGCTGGATAGCCGCAAAACCTATACTAAATCAGACTGGATCATGTGGACGGCTACTTTAAGCAATAATTTGCCGACCTTTAAGGCACTGACCGACCCGGTTTACCGGTATGCTACCGAAACACCGTCGCGGGTGCCACTGAGCGACTGGCACGAGACGATAACCGGAAAGCAAGTCGGCTTCCAGGCCAGGAGCGTGGTAGGCGGCTATTTTATGAAATTACTCGATAGTAAATGGGGAGTTAAATAATATAAGATCATGCGTTTAAGAATAATTGTTTTACTGGCCTTTTTTGCGCTGATGGTTTCGGCGGCCAATGCGACGGAACCTCCGCGCTGTTATTACCAGATATGGGTATATCACTATAAAACGGCAAACCAGGAGGCCGCTCTGGATAATTATTTCAAAAATGCGCTAAAGCCGGCGCTTCGGCGTGCAGGTACATGGGAAACCGGCTTTTTCAAAACCATCGAAAAAGATACCGATAAGCGTTTTTATGTGCTGATCACTTTTCCGCATAAGGGACTAATGGATAAGTTGCAGGCACGTCTGAAAAAGGATAAAATATACCAGGAAGCAGCAAAAGATTATTTCGGCGCGCCGTACAATGATCCGCCGTATACCAGGATGGAAATGATCACACTCTATGCATTCCCGCAATGGAGGATACCGGGTATTCCGAAACTATCGGCGGACAAACCAGATCGCATCTATGAGCTGCGCAGCTATGAAAGTCCGACGGAGAAGTACCACGAGAACAAGATCAAAATGTTTAACACCGGGGGCGAGGTTTGGCTGTTCAGCAAGCTAAGATTCAATGCCGTGTTTTATGGTGACGTATTGCAGGGCAGCCACATGCCCAACCTGATGTATATGACAGCGTTTGAGAATATGGACGACAGGAATAAGCACTGGGACGCATTCTTCAATTCGCCCGACTGGAAGGCGCTGATAGCGGATAAGCAATACGATCATAACGTATCCAAAGCCGACATTATATTTCTTCATCCAACAGAATATTCCGACTTTTAGACAGAGCATATCTGCCGGAATATTGCTATGAAGCTTGAAAAACGCGATTTTGATGCCGTAGTTATTGGCTCGGGTCCTAACGGGCTGGCGGCGGCGATATTGCTGCAGCAAAACGGGCTCTCGGTACTGCTGATTGAGGGAAAGGATACCCTAGGCGGAGGTATGCGTTCGGCGGAGCTTACGCTGCCGGGCTTTACACATGATATCTGTTCGGCTATTCATCCCCTGGCAGCAGGGTCGCCGTTTTTTGAAAAATTACCGCTCGGCGATCATGGCCTCGAATACATCTATCCGGAAATAGCTGCTGCGCATCCTTTAGATAACGGTAAAGCCGCCATACTGAAGCATTCCGTTGAAGAAACCGCTGCCCTGCTTGGACAAGACGCTGATGCCTATCAAAGATTGCTCAAACCTGTCGTGAAGTACTGGCCCAAGCTTGCGCCTGATCTGTTGGGTCCATTGCATTTCCCGAAACATCCTTTCGCAATGGCCCGCTTTGGATTAACCGCATTGCGTTCGGCTGAGGCCGTGGCAAAAATATTTAAAACCAAGGAAGCTAAAGGCTTATTTGCCGGTATGGGGGCCCATTCGATGCTGCCGCTCAATACATTAAGTTCGGCGGCGATTCCGCTGGTATTGTTGGCTAATGCGCATTTAAAGGGCTGGCCAATGGCGAGGGGAGGTTCGCAGAAAATCGCAGACGCGCTGGCTTCTTATTTTGTTTCACTGGGCGGAAAAATTGAGACCAGCACTTATGTGATGTCGCTTAACCAATTGCCCTCATCGCACGCGGTTTTGTTTGATACCGGGCCGAGGCAGCTTTTGCAGATAGCGGGTCAGCGGTTTTCGGTGGATTACAGGCGTCAATTAGAGAAATACCGGTACGGAATGGGGGTTTTCAAGATAGACTGGGCGCTTGACGGTCCTGCGCCATTCACTGCTGAAGCGTGCAGGCAGGCCGGGACGGTGCATCTCGGCAATACGCTGGAGGAGATCGCCGCATCGGAGCAGCAAGCCTGGAATGGAAAAATAGCTGAAAAGCCTTTTGTTCTGTTCACGCAGCAAAGCCTGTTCGATAAAACACGGGCGCCAGCGGGCAGACACACCGCCTGGGCGTATTGCCATGTACCCGGAGGCTCGGCGGCAGATATGACCGAAACGGTAGAAAAGCAGGTCGAACGTTTTGCGCCGGGTTTCCGGGAGCGCATCCTGGCACGGCATACAATGAATACGGTTCAAATGGAGGAGTACAATCCCAATTATATCGGCGGTGATATTAACGGCGGCGTTATCGATCTTGGTCAGCTTTTTACGCGTCCCGCTTTGCGCTGGTCGCCCTACCGGACGTCGGTAAAGGGTATGTACATCTGTTCCTCATCCACGCCGCCCGGAGGAGGAGTACATGGCATGTGCGGGTATTATGCGGCAAAAAGGGCGCTGAAGGATATCTTCTCTGTTCGTGTACAGCCTTTATAGCTATTTTACCTCGATTACCTTTGTCCTGGCCGATATACCGTTCTCATTAAAGGCTTCTATCTGGAAATAATAGGGCAGATCCCGGTCCATTCCGTTGAAATAGTACTCGTTTTTCCCGTAAACCATAATGTTATTGTACAGCTTATCAGGCGCTATACCCATGTAGATGGTATAACCTATCGCATTGTCTACCGGTTCCCAGCGCAGCCAGGAATTGCGGCGTTCGCTGTCGCCGCGCAGCACGATAAAGTCTTTAACCGAATCGGGTTTGACGCCGTTTCCGTTGCCGAACGCCCTGAAGCCCGACAGGGCGAATTTTCCGGTCGGCATGTGGATGTTGACGATTTTGAGGTAACGGGCTTGCACAGGTTTAGGCAGCTCCACATAGTCCTGCGGAACGTCGGTTTTGTTTTTGCTTTTATCGATCAGTACTTTCCAGTTTTTACCATCTATGGAAGAGTAAATAATGTATTGCGTATAAACGCCCAGCGATTTACCCATAAACCAGGCATCCTGGTCGGCATAATCCACCTGTATCGCGTTAATGGTGCTTACCGTGCCCAGGTCCGATTCGAGCCATTCGCCTTTATCGGCGCTTTTGGCGCTCCAGTAGGTTTTGATATCCTCATCGACCGCATAATTGGGCTCGTGCCCGCCCAGTGTGGATGATACCCGTACCGGTTTGTTATAATTCAGGATCATCCAGCCGGTAAAATTGCTGTTGGGTTCCAGGTGATCTTCTTTCCCGTCGGGCAAATAGTGCGGGTAATCGCCGTAAGAAGTATTGCAATATAGCACACCGTCCTTATCGAACCCGGCCGGCCAGAAACCAATGCGCCGCTCAAAGTTGTTCTTTACATCGATCACCATGGTCGAGATATGCCAGTAATTGCCGTATTTATCCATCCATGTTGCCCCGTGACCGGCCCCTTTGGCAAAGCCGCCCGGTTTGTACGAGAACGGGTTGTGTTTCTGATAAGTGAATGGACCGAACGGCTTATCGGCGGTAAAAACGCCGTCGCCGTAGCCCCTCCCTTCGGTTCCGGGTGCGCCGAATTGCAGGTAGTACTTGCCATCGTGCTTGTTCATCCACGAACCTTCGATGAAACCTTTCAGGAAAACGTCGTCATTGTTCTCGCCGAAACGTTCCCAGCCGTATTTCTCATCATCAAGTTTCACAAGCGGATGCCTCGGACCGATGGTGTCAAAAGTCCTGCGGTTTATTTCCTGGCCATACAGCGGGTATACATTACTCGATCCGAAATAGATGTACATTTTACCGTCATCATCCAGGAACATGCCCGGGTCCCAGGCGCCGACCGAAAAATAATCTTTGGCGGCCTTCCATTTATTGTGTGCCGGGTCGGTGCTCATCCACAGCGTGAAATCTTTGTTGTAGGTCGAACCGATCACCAGCAGGGTGTCTCCCAGCACAAGCGTAGCGGGAGCACACAGGTTATCGCCCTGGTTTGAGTTATAGGGGCGCAAAAAGCTCCGCGAGTTAAAATGCCAGTTCAGCATATCGTCGCTCCACCAATAGCCAAACTGGTTGGTCGAGAACAGGTAATACTTGCCCTTAAAAAGGGTTATGGTAGGATCTGCTGTAGCACGGTGCTTCCCCCATTTGGCAAAATCCTTAAAGGGAGTGTAGGCATAATCCAGGTTGAGCGGGTTGCAGTAAGTGAGGCGTTTTTGCTGCGCAAAGGCTGCGCCGGCGAACATAAAAGTTAACAGAAGGATCAAAAAGTACCTGTTCAGTTTCATGGTATCAGACGGTTTATAACGGAGGATGACGCTAATATAAGTCCTTTTGAACCGCCTTCAATCGCAAAGCAATAAATGATGTACTTTTTTATGCCAGCGAACGCTCTATTTCGGCCGCAAAATCGAGGTCTTTTTGCGTTACGCCGCCGCTGTCGTGCGTGCTTAGTTTCAGGGTGACTTTGTTGTAAACGCCCGACCAGTCGGGGTGGTGGTTCATCTTTTCGGCGATGAAAGCTGCCTTGCACAGCAGGGCAAAGGCATCGAAAAATGTTTTGAACGTGAAATTTTTAATGATGTAATTATCCTTGTATTCCCAGCCGTTCAGCCGGGTTAACTGCGATTGTATTTCCTGTGTACCGAGCTTTTCCATATCGAATTTTTATGATCTTATCAATGCAACATCCGAAACCGCGCTATGTTTCTTACAGCCTGACGGTTGCCCGCAAACCTAAGCATTTCTGATAGGTTGTCTGATCGAAATAAAGCGCCATCCGTATCGCATGCTTTTCATAATTAAACTGATAACCCAGATTGAACGAGTCGGCGGGCTCTGTGTTATTAAAACCAGATTCGGCGGCGAACCCTACACCCAAATCGATACCAACAAAAACATTTTGCGGCAGGTTATAAGTGCCGCTGGCCATGATATCGAATATCCGGCTGCCCGAATTGCTGACGCCGTATTGCGTTTTGCCGAAAAAGTATGCCGCATTTACCCTGCCGCCTACATCGAGGCCGCTAACAACTTCTTTCGTAACCGACCCGGTCGCGCCGACACCGAACAGGCTGACATAATGAAGGTACCTGATCGGCAGCGCCAGTGTGGCGCCCACGTCGACCTTCAGGCCGCTGGTACTGATGCTCTGCGCACGCGAAAAAGCAGGCGCAAGAAAAACGATCAGCAGGATTGAAAATGATAATTTTTTCATAGTGAGGTATTTAAAAATAAGAACGTGCTGATATTGAGGTAAATGTACATATCAGCGCCAAAAAAATCAATACTGTTACATTGTCCCGGTCATAAAAGCTGTATTAAAATCGGATTATTCAACCCCGATTTTTTATCTTGGTCTGCCGTTCGGTACCTGTATGAAAAGATCATTGATCCTTTTATTGTTATGCCTGCTAACTGCTAAGGCCGTATTCCCGCAGGAACTTGTTTCGTCTCAAAATTCCTTCCGGGTAAGGGGTTTTCATCTCGACTTGAGGATACAGGTAATGCCCATGCCCGAGCTAAAGGCTTTTGCGAAGAAGCTGAGCGAGAACGGTATCAATACGCTCATTATGGAATGGGAGGGGACATATCCTTACAAAAATCATCCGCTTATTTCAAACCGGTATGCGTATACACGGGCGCAGATCGTCGATTTTGTGAAATATTGTAACGGCCTGGGTATCGATGTGATCCCGCTGCAGCAGAGTTTCGGGCACGTGGAGTATATTTTGCGGAATGACCGGTACAAGGACCTTCGCGAGGATCAGCAGGATTATTCGCAGGTTTGCCCGCTGCAAACTACGCAGGACAGCCTGCTTTTCAGCGATCTGTATGCCGACCTCGCATCGACCCATACTTCAAAATACATTCATATCGGCGGCGATGAAACACATTTGCTGGGGCATGATGAACGATGCCGGAAAAAGGTGGCAGAAGAAGGCAAATCAAAGCTGTATATCGATTATATACGGATGCTTTGCAACATCGTGATCAAAATGGGTAAACGCCCGATAATATGGGCGGATATTGCGCTGAAATACCCCGAAGCGATCAAATTGCTGCCCAAACAAACCATTTTGGTCGACTGGAACTATGGCTGGGATATGAACAATTTCGGCGATCATCAAAAGCTGATGGAAAGCGGCCTGGAAATATGGGGCGCGCCCGCGCTCCGTTCGTACCCGGATAATTATTTCCTGACGCAATGGGAAAAGCATTTCAATAACATCCGCCACTTTGTTCCCGAAGCCAGGAAATTGGGCTACAAGGGTATCATCATGACTTCCTGGTCCACGTCCGGGGTGTACTCGCCGGTGTTTGAAACCGAAGAGAATATCATCGACCTGTATGCCATCAGGCATGTTTACCCGGTCAGTGGGTTTAATATGCTGTTCGCCGCCTATGCCGAAAGTATCCGTTCGGATAAGCCGCTTGATATTGATAGCTTCATTGCGGCCTATTGCAAAAAGCAGTACGGGTTTAACAGTAAGCAATCTGCACAGTTCTGGCAGGCGCTGAAGGCTGCGCCTTACCAGGTGGTGCAAGGGAAGATAGTGGCGGACACCCAGGTTTCGATAGGTCAAGTACTCGACAGTACAAAGCAAGCGGAATCTGTTTTAAACAAACTGATACCGCTCAAAAATCAGCAGGAATTTGCCCATTACCGGCTAATGGCGGCTATTCGCGTACATTACCTTACCTACGAGG
>DASZWG010000531.1:0-2149 GCA_035546675.1 Mucilaginibacter sp.
AGTATCAGTGCATAGGTAAAAAACCATCTGGGACCCATAACACTCATGGTGGGCACAGGCTGATGTTCAAAATCTTCTCTCTGTACGGTCAGGCTGATGAATGTCACCCTGACCAATGCCAGCAGCACACATGCCGACGCATGCAGGCCGGGTGTATCGTAAAAAGCATCTATGGTAAGCCCCATGATGAACGAAAATGCAAACAGCAGCACATTGGGCGTCCGGAAAGGGAGCAGCATGATGAACAGGATGTAGATGTACGGGGTCGACAGGTTGTACAAGGTGATATTCTTCAGCAGGAATACCTGCAAAAAAACCAGTACGATAAACCGTAAAAAGTTTATAAAAATAACCCTATTCATCTTTCTTCTCCTGCGCCTCCAATCCCGCCTGTTCCTGTTCTAATTTGTTGACGACAACGTTCACATACTGCAGCTTGCTGAAGTCGACCGCAAGCCTCACTTCCATATTGAGCGCAAAACCGCCTGCCCTGGTGTGCAGGCTGCTTACTTTCCCGATCGGAATGCCTGCCGGGAAAAGTGAATATTCCGATGTTACCACCGCTTCACCTACCCTTGGCCGGGCGCTGTTCGATACATCTTTTAAATAGCCTTTATGCGGGTCCATATCGTCGCTCCATTCAATATAGCCCAATTGTTTATCGTCGGCCAGCATGGCGCTAAACCGGGAATCCTTATGCAGCAGCGACTGAACTACCGACAGGTGCGGGCCAACGTACACCACTTTGCCCACCAGTCCCGAACTACAAATCACTCCCATCCCTTTGCCAACTCCCTGTAAGCTGCCTTTATCGATCGTGATATAATTATTGCTGCGATTGACGGAATTATTGATCACCTTGGCTTCGATATAGGTATACTGCTGTTTGTAAATGGTATCCTTAACCGTCTTTTTGCTGACCGAATCAATATAAAATGAGGATTTTAGCTGATTGCGCAACCGGGCATTCTCCTTTGCCAGGCTGTCGTTCACATCGCGCAGCGAAAGGTAACTTGTCAACTGGTTGACCTGGCTGTACAAACCGCCGGTTATCTTACCGGCCGAGTTAATAAAAGTGGCTTTTTGAAAAGAATTGTATTTGATGTAGATGACCAGCGAAGCGATCTCGAAAATCAGGAACAGGAAAAATGCGTTATACTTGGTGATAAAAATCAGGAGATTACGCATTGGCTAATTCAGATTTGAGATGTGAGAACCGAGATATGAGATAGAACTGGCCGGTCTCAAATCTCATGTCTCAAATCTCACATCTAAGTTATTGCATTAAAAACTTAAAATTCCCAATATTTTTCAACGCCGTGCCTGTTCCGCGTACAACGGCGCGAAGCGGATCTTCGGCAACGTGCACAGGCAGCTTGGTTTTTGCTGCAACTCGTTTATCGAGGCCCCGCAGCAAAGCGCCGCCACCCGTCAGGTAGATACCGGTTTGATAAATATCAGCCGACAACTCGGGCGGAGTGATCTCCAACGCCTTCAGGATAGCTTCCTCGATCTTGGATATCGATTTATCGAGGCAGTGCGCTATCTCGGTATAAGAAACCATGATCTGTTTTGGCACACCGGTCATCAGGTCGCGGCCCTGTACGGCAAAATCGGCCGGCGGGTCGGATATTTCGGGCAGCGCTGCGCCTACTTCGATCTTGATCTTTTCCGCGGTGCGGTCGCCGATCATGATATTGTGCTGGCGGCGGATATATTGTACAATGTCCGAATCAAAATTATCACCGGCTACGCGGATGGACTGGTCGCAAACGATACCTGAAAGTGCGATAACAGCGATCTCGGTGGTACCGCCGCCGATATCGATGATCATGTTACCCATTGGCTCTTCCACGTCGATGCCAATACCCACTGCAGCGGCCATCGGTTCGTGTATCAGGTAAACCTCTTTGGCGCCGGCAATTTCGGCTGAGTCGCGCACCGCGCGTTTCTCCACCTCGGTAATACCCGAAGGGATACAGATCACCATACGAAGCGACGGGAAAAACCAGCCCTTGCCTTTATTGATCATTTTGATCATGCCGCGTATCATGTGTTCGGCAGCGTTAAAGTCGGCTATCACACCGTCTTTCAGCGGGCGCACAGTTCGTATATTTTCATGGGTCTTACCTTCCATCTGCATAGCCTG
>DASZWG010000532.1:0-3310 GCA_035546675.1 Mucilaginibacter sp.
AAGCTCTTCGAAAAATTGCGGCCGGATATGATTTGCAGCTTCAGTGCCGGGACAAATGATTCATCCACGATAAAAGAAGTAATATCGACATGCTTCTCAGCAGCACTAACATTATTTCCTGTAACTTCCGGCACGTATGAATCGGTAAAGAAGTTTTGCTGGGCAGGTAAGCCTGTACTGATCGATGCCGTTGATATTTCGGGCAATTTCAACAGTTCCTGTCTGAAGCTTTCCTCACTTTTACCTAACCTGTCGGCGTTCTGCACGACCAGAACATTTTCCCTGTCGAAGCCCAGGTCTTTCGACTGATTAAACTTCAGTTGCTTATAAACGATGATCGTGCAAATGATAAGGACGGTTGAGACCGTAAATTGAAAAACAACAAGCACATTCCTTGTGAAAAATCCTCCGGCCGAGCCTTTCACATTCCCGGCTCCCTTCAGCACGGTAACAGGATTAAACGAGGTAAGGAAAAATGCCGGGTAGCTGCCGGCCATCACAGTCGTTAGCAGGATCAAAACCAAAAGCGCTGCCCAGGTTGAAAGATTTAAAAACGTGGTAAGGCTAAGCGATTTTTCTGCCAGGTTATTGAATGCCGGCAACACCAAAACCACTAAAAGCAAAGCGATAGCCGAGGCAGAAACAGTGTACAAAAACGCTTCTGCAAGAAATTGACCGATCAATTGTTTGCGTTCCGAACCCAGCACCTTGCGTATGCCTACTTCCCTTGCCCGTTTGACCGACTGAGCGGTAGCCAGGTTCATAAAATTGATACAGGCCAGCAGGATGATAAATAAAGCAATAGCGGAAAAGATGTAAACATATTTGATATCGCCCTGGTTTACAAAACGGCTGCCGATATTGGCCGAATATAAATGAACATCAGCAAGCGGCTGCAAACTCAGATCATATTGATTCCCCTTTTTTATGAACGCATCGAAAGGCTGGCCAATCCGTTTAAAACCGCTTGCAGCCTGCACTCTGACCATGGGCGGAAACTTAGATTCGATACGGCGAATATTCGCCGGGTCAGTCGGAATATTCGGTTTAAGTTTTACATAAGTACCCATCTGCAGCCATACCCAGCTCCAGTCGAAGTGCTTTACCACACCAACGCCTACATTTGATTGCAAAATATCAAACTGCAGGGACGATTGTGGCGATGGATCTTTGAGTACAGCCGTGACAGTGAACGGCGTATTATATTTGTCCAGGACGAGATTTTTTCCGACAGGTGATACATCGCCAAAATATTTCTTTGCCGCACGCTCGGTAAGAACCAGCGAATTCGGACCGTTAAGACAGGTTGCCCGATCACCATCCACCAACTGATAGCTGAAAAACTGCAAGAAATTTGAATCGACGCAAAGTATATTCTTCTCAGTCAGGGAGTTTTTTTGTCCGTCTTTAGCATAATGGACAATGGCGTCACCCGGCTTAAAAATACGCGTGTAACTTTGAATTTCAGGTATATTATTTAGTAAGGCCAAACCTATCGGCGGGGCCGTATGACCGGCCGTAAACTCGTCGTTCCCTATTTTTTCATGCGTATTTACCCGGTATATCCGGTCCGAATCTTTAAAAAAACGGTCGTAGCTGAATTCGTCTTTTACGAACATGCCGATAAGCAGCACACAGGCCAGTCCAATGGCGAGACCGCTGATATTAATCACGCTGCTAACCTTGTTCCTCATAAGATTGCGCCAGGCTATTTTTAAATAATTCTTTATCATGGCATTAGTTCGTTGGTTCACTTGTTAGTCCATAGTCGATAGACCATAGCCCATAGTTGTTTTTTTCATGGTCCATCGACTATGGTCTATGGACTCTATTCAGATCTCAAACTCTTTATCGGGTTCATCAGCGCTGCTTTTGCCGATTGGAAGCTAACAGTGATCAAAGTGATCAGTACGGCTACCGCACCGGCCAGCAGGAATATCCACCACGAAATGTGGATAGCATAACTATAATTGAGCAGCCATTTATTCATGGCCCACCATGCTACCGGGGATGCAATAACCAGAGAAATAATCACCAGGATCACAAATTCACGCGATAGCAAAGCAAATAATGACCCTACACTAGCTCCAAGCACTTTGCGGATGCCGATCTCTTTGGTGCGCTGCTCGGCCGTAAACATAGCCAGGCCCAGCAGACCCAAACAGGAAATGAAAATGCCCAGAGCTGAAAAAGAATCGGACAGTTTGGAAAATACCTGTTCATTGTTATACATCTTCTTGTACTGAAGATCTGCAAACTCATAGTCAACTGTAAAGCTGGGATTTAGTTCCTTACATAATTTTTCGATAGAAGCCACGGCTTCTTTGGTCTGACCGGCTTTGGTGCGTATCAGTATGCAGCCATAATCCTGGGTTTTAAGCAGCCTGACAATCAGAGGATAGATCGGGCTGTGGAGCGAGTTGAAATGGAAATCCTTCAGCACACCGACGATCTTGCCCTTGCGGCCCCACATGGTAAAATTCCTTCCTATTGGGTCTTTGTACCCGATTCGGGCAAGGGCAGTCTCATTGATCAGGTAATTGATGGTATCCGTGCCATAAGACGGTGAAAAATCACGCCCTTCAGCCAGCTTTAAACCCATGGTTTTTGTAAAATTATAACCCACGCCGATCTGGGTGAACATGATATTTACGTTAGGGTCTTTATTATCCCAGTTTACGTTGATGGTACTGCTGCCAAAATTTACCGGTGCGTTGGTCATACGGGTTACTTCTTTAATGCCCGGCATATCCATGGCCTCATTCCTGAAAGTCTCATATTTGGCAGGCAGGTCACCCTCGATGGGCACATAGAGCAGGTTCTCGCGATTATAACCCAAATCTTTGGTTTGTATATAATTTACCTGTTTCGAGATCACTATTGTGCCAATAATAAGGATCACCGACATTGAAAACTGGAAAACGACCAAACCTTTACGGAACCATGTTGCCCCCGAACTTAATTTCAAAGTTCCTTTCAAAACAGACACGGGGTTGAAAGAAGACAGGAACAAAGCCGGGTAGCTCCCGGCTACGATACCGGTTACAAGCGTAAGCAGTACCAGTCCGAACCAGAATGAAAGATTTGCGAACGGATATGCGATCTGCTTTTGGGTGATCGAGTTAAATACGGGCAACAACACGATGACCAGCACCAAAGCTACGATCACGGCAAGAAATGTGAGCAGAATGGCCTCGCCAATGAACTGCCTGATGAGTACAGAACGTACCGCCCCAACCACCTTGCGAACCCCGATCTCCCTTGAGCGCTTTACCGACCTTGCCGTGGTCAGGTTCATAAAGTTGATACA
>DASZWG010000533.1:0-12474 GCA_035546675.1 Mucilaginibacter sp.
TGCCTGAAAACGATGATGGTTCCGATGATAAGAGCAACGGATATGGTGAACTGCAGCACAACCAGTATCTTGCGCGGCAACGCTGCAAAACGCCCTGCGCGGAAAGTACCTTTCAGCACTTTCACCGTGTTAAAGCCGGAAAGGTAAAACGCCGGATAGCTGCCGGAAACAAAGCCGGTTAAAAATGTGAACAGGAGTACAACCAGCCAAAATACGGGGTTGGCCCAGGGGATAGACATAGCCTTATCGGCTATTACATTAAAGAACGGCAGCGATGCCAGTACGATCACAATAGCCAGTACCAGCGCCAGCCCCGCCATCAGGATCGATTCGCTCAGGAACTGGATCACCAATTGCCTGCGCATTGATCCGATAGCTTTGCGGATGCCCACTTCTTTAGCACGTTTCTCGGAACGTGCCGTGCTCAGGTTCATGAAATTGATACAGGCCAGCAGCAATACGAATACGCCGATAATGCCGAACAGCCATACATATTGTATCCGCCCGCCTTTGATCTTGCCATTCTCAAAATCGCTGTAAAGCCGCCATTTATCCATCGGGTGCAGTAGCAGGTGCTCGTCGCCTTCCGATTTTTTAACATACTTCTGGGTAATAAGCTCGATCTTGGCCGACGTCTTGGCCATATCTACATTGTCATTCATTTCCACAAAGATCTGGAAGCTGTGATTATCCCACTGAGTAGCGGCACGCTTCAGCCAGGTCTCGGTAGTCATGTATTTATTCCACGATGCCAGGAAATGGGTATCGTTGAAGGTGGAGTTTTTTGGAATATTTTCATATACTCCTGCCACCTTCAGATCATATTTATTGTTGATGCGGATGGTTTTACCTATAGGATCCGCATCGCCAAAAAGGGATGTCGCCAGTGCATGATCGATGAGCATTGACGACGGATCGCCCAGCGCATTGATATTGCCGCTGAGCATCCGCAAGCCCATCATGGTTGGGAAGGGTGTCTGTGCCCACATGCCGCTGCTGGATAATTTCTTTTCCCCCTCACCCATGATGAATGAAAAGTTCCACGAGGTGAGCGCCACATATTTAAAATCGGAGGTATATTTATTACGGAGTTCTGCCGCGAGTGGTATGGCCATAGCCTGCCCGGTACCGGTTTGCTCGTTAAAGGTTTGGGTAATGTATACCTGCGCTATCTTTTTATGATTTGGATCGTAATGATCGAATGTCAGCTCGTCGTACATCCAGAAAGCAATAAGCATGGCCACGGCCATCCCGAAAGCAAGCCCTAAAACATTAATGGACGAATAAACCTTGTTTTTGAGCAGGTTGCGCCAGCCGATCTTGAAGTAATTTTTTAGCATTTCCCCCTGAATTTTAACTTGTGTTAGCTAAAAGACGCGTTGGGATTTGCGTACGTTGCAGGGGAAAGAAGAATATTTGAAAACTTTAAGCGATGACGGTGGTACGTTAGTTTCGTTCTTTCGCTAAAATACATAATTTACTAAATTAGTCTCATGACGGATAGCTTGATTGAATTTTCAAAATTTGAATCATCGTTTAATAAAAACCAGGTGACGACCAGAGCTTCTTTGCAGGATATTGAATATTTGGAAAAGACTTTGAGTATCAAAATACCTGAAGAATTTAAATTATTCCTGCATTACTACGGTGATCTCTGGACGCCCGGAATACTGAACATCATTGTAGACAACGATATTGATATGAATGACGTTCAGCAATTCTGGCCGGTAAATGAAATTATCGATGATAAGCAAACAGGTTTTACAAAGCTAGTTAACGAAGATTTGATCCCTTTTGCATCAGACTGCATGGGGAATATTTACGCGTTCAAAACCAAGGATATAAAAAAGCAGCGATCAACCGCAGACGTATTTTTCTTCGATCATGATTTTGATGAGGTTTATCATGTAGCAAACTCTTTTACCGCCCTTATAGAAGAATTTAACTCTCTGATATAACAAAAAAGCCACCCCTTTCTCGGATGGCTTGATATATCGTCTTGATTCTTGTCTCTTGACTCCTGATTCTGCAAACTCACACTTTGATCTCAACTTCAACACCGCTTGGCAATTCAAGCTTCATCAAAGCGTCAACCGTTTTTGAGTTGGAGCTGTAAATATCCAGCAGCCTCTTATAAGAGCAAAGCTGGAATTGCTCGCGCGCTTTTTTGTTTACGTGCGGTGAACGCAACACGGTAAACACTTTCTTTTCGGTCGGCAGCGGAAGCGGTCCGCTTACTACAGCGCCCGTAGGCTTTACTGTCTTTACGATCTTCTCGGCTGACTTGTCAACCAGGTTGTAATCGTAGGATTTTAATTTGATTCTGATCCTTTGGCTCATGATTTTGTTTGTTTAAAGAATCAACCCTAAGAGCTATTTGCTAGGTATGATTCCACTGATTTATTTATAGTTGTATTAGTTAGAGTGGTTGTATTAGTTGCAGTATTTTAACCACTTCAACCAATACAACTTCTACAACTTTTTTAACTTACTATGCAGCACTAATATCGCTGCTGCCTCCCTTACGTCCCTTCGACTTCGCGATCACCTCATCCTGGATGTTGCGCGGTGCTTCGGCGTAATGGTCAAATTCCATGGTCGATGTAGCGCGGCCCGAAGTGATGGTACGCAACTGGGTTACGTAGCCGAACATTTCGCTCAGCGGCACTTGCGCCTTGATCACCTGTGCACCGGCACGGGTATCCATGCCCTGCAGTGAACCTCGACGGCGGTTCAGGTCACCGATCACATCCCCCATATTTTCTTCAGGAGTTAAAACCTCTATCTTCATGATCGGTTCCATCAGTACCGGGCGCGCTTTTGGCAGCGCTTCGCGGAATGCTGAACGGCCTGCGATTTCGAACGACAATGCATCAGAATCGACCGCGTGGAACGAGCCATCAATCAGGCGAACCTTCATATCCTGCAGCGGGTAACCGGCCAGTACGCCGTTAACCATAGCTGCTTTGAAGCCTTTTTCAACCGAGGGGATAAACTCCTTCGGAATGGCGCCACCCACGATCTCATTTACAAACTGCAATCCATGATGGCCTTCGTCAACCGGTGAAATAACCACCTTGATGTCGGCAAATTTACCGCGGCCGCCGGTTTGTTTCTTATATACTTCGCGGTGCTCTACGCTGCCGGTGATAGCTTCCTTGTAAGCAACCTGCGGTGCACCCTGGTTCACTTCAACTTTGAACTCACGTTTCAGACGGTCCATGATGATATCCAGGTGCAGCTCTCCCATACCTGAAATTACCGTCTGACCTGTCTCTTCGTCTGTGTTTACTTTAAAGGTTGGGTCTTCTTCAGCTAATTTGCCAAGCGCCATGCCCAATTTATCCACGTCGGCCTGAGTTTTAGGCTCGATAGCCAAACCGATAACCGGGTCGGGGAAGTTCATCGATTCCAGTATGATCGGCGATTTTTCGTCGCACAAAGTATCACCTGTTTTGATATCCTTAAAGCCCACCACTGCAGCAATATCACCCGCACCTACGTTAGGGATCGGGTTTTGCTTGTTAGCATGCATCTGGAAGATACGCGAAATACGCTCTTTGCTTTCCGAACGTGCATTGTACACATACGAACCTGCCTCCAGGTTACCCGAGTAAACGCGGATGAAGCACAAACGGCCAACAAACGGGTCGGTAGCGATCTTGAAAGCCAAAGCTGCAAAAGGTTCCTTATCACTCGGGTGACGGATCACTTCAACGCCTGTTTCAGGGTCCGTACCGGAAATGGCTTCCTGGTCGAGCGGCGAGGGCAGCAGTTCCATTACATAATCCAGCATGGTTTGCACACCTTTGTTCTTGAACGAAGAACCGCACAGCATCGGAACGATTTTGCCCGAAAGCGTAGCCTGGCGTAAAGCGTCAAGCACTTCGCGCTCGGTAATGGCAGACGGGTCGTCAAAGAATTTCTCCATCAGCCCGTCGTCAAATTCAGCTACTGCTTCCAGCAGCTTTTCGCGCCATTCGGTAGCTTCTTCAATCATATCGTCAGGAATAGGCACTTCGGTAAAGGTCATACCCTTATCGTGCTCGTTCCATACGACACCTCTCCAGTTTACCAGGTCAACCACGCCTTTGAAGTTATCTTCAGCGCCGATAGGCAACTGCAACGGGATAGCGTTGCTGCCCAGCATGTCCTTCACCTGTTTTACTACGTTCAGGAAGTCGGCGCCGCTGCGGTCCATTTTGTTCACAAAACCGATACGCGAAACGTTATAGTTATTAGCCAGGCGCCAGTTGGTTTCCGACTGCGGTTCAACACCGTCAACAGCCGAGAACAGGAACACCAGGCCGTCCAGCACACGCAGCGAACGGTTCACTTCAACCGTAAAGTCAACGTGCCCCGGAGTATCGATAATGTTCACATGGTATTTATGACCGCGATACGGCCAATAAACGGTAGTAGCAGCCGAAGTGATGGTGATACCACGCTCCTGCTCCTGCGCCATCCAGTCCATGGTAGCGGCACCTTCGTGCACCTCGCCTATTTTATGGCTAACGCCTGAATAGTAAAGAATACGCTCGGTAGTAGTGGTTTTGCCGGCATCAATGTGAGCGGCAATCCCGATATTTCTTGTGTATTTAAGATCTCTTGACATAATCAATTATTGAATTACTGAATTATTGAATTAGCGAATTACCGAATTACTGATTAGCCTTACGTTACCAAATCAATAATTCAATCACTCAATCACTCAATAATTAAAACCTGAAGTGTGAGAACGCTTTGTTGGCTTCGGCCATCTTGTGCGTATCTTCCTTCTTTTTCACTGCTGCGCCTTCGCCTTTTGAAGCCGAGATGATCTCGCCTGCCAGCTTTTCGTGCATGGTTTTTTCGCCACGCTTGCGGGCATAGGTGATCAGCCATTTCATACCCAAGGCTATTTTACGCTCGGGACGAACTTCTGTAGGCACCTGGAAGTTGGCGCCACCTACGCGGCGGCTTTTTACTTCGACAGAAGGCATTACATTATTCAGCGCTTTTTTCCAGGTATCCAGGCCGTTTTCGCTGGTCTTTTTCTCAACAATATCAACGGCATTATAGAAAATAGAGTATGCGATAGATTTTTTACCGTCATACATCATATTGTTTACAAACCTTGTAACCAAAGTATCATTGAACTTCGGGTCGGGAAGGATAATTCTTTTTCTTGGTTTCGACTTTCTCATTGTGCTTACCCTCCTTTATTTCTTTTTAGCAGGTGCAGCTGCCTGACCTGGTTTTGGACGTTTGGTACCATATTTACTGCGACGCTGGTTACGGCCGTTAACACCCGAAGTATCGAGCGCACCACGAATGATGTGGTAACGTACACCCGGAAGGTCCTTAACACGACCGCCGCGGATAAGCACAATAGAGTGTTCCTGCAGGTTGTGGCCTTCGCCGGGGATGTAAGCATTTACTTCTTTCCCGTTGGTTAAGCGCACACGGGCCACCTTGCGCATGGCTGAGTTTGGTTTCTTAGGGGTAGTGGTGTACACGCGGGTGCACACGCCTCTTCGCTGTGGACAGCTGTCCAACGCTGGTGACTTACTCTTGTCGACCAGAGCTACTCTACCTTTTCTAACTAATTGCTGAATAGTAGGCATTCTTGCTTCTTTTTTCTTTTCTTTCTTTAACCCGGTTTTCGGGATTGCAAAAGTACGGACTTATTTTTTGATTTTCAATAGGTTGGTGAAAAAGTTTTGCGATGCTTTACAAGCAACAAGTCAGTGCCGGTAAGTTACGATAAAAACTTTCCCGCAGGGCTTTAAAACCAAATTAAAAACTTAGCTTTATGTAACCAAAAATCCATACAAAATGATAAAAATCGATGTATTTTACCCTGCTGGTATAGGTAATACTTTCGACATGGAGTATTACTGTAATAAGCATCTAACAATGGTTATGCAACTATCTAAGCTTTGCAGGCGCGCAGAAGCCGAAACCGGACTATCGGGCATGGCACCCGGAAGTGCGCCGACTTATGTGGCCATGGGCCATTTGACTTACGACAGCATTAACGATTTCAACGCTTCGTTTATGCCTCACATAGAAGCAATCACTGCCGACATTCCAAACTATACCAATATCGAGCCAGTGATTCAGATCTGTGAAGTAAAGATGTGAGTCGGGTATTCAGGTGCTTTAAGCTGAAAGGCATGGCTACGCCTTTATCACCCTTGTGACCAGCAAACCGCATTGTTTATTTGCCTGTTGGCAACAACTCCGGCAGGGGCGTGCTGTGGGACTCTGCGCTTAATAAATTAGCTAAACTTTTCAACCGCTTCAGATAGGGCATAAAACTGTTATTGCCATTGTTTCTTTTCACATTCTCCAAATGTACATTCACAAATTTGATACATTAAGTATCCTGGTGCAATTGTCCAGCCCCAGGGGATGTGCCGGCAGTACAGCTATGCCAAAATATTGTTACAATGCAGCTATTCCCTTATCCCACCTGCCTGACGGCGTGATCTTTATTGCTCCGTACAGGCGCTTCCACAACTTTAAAGAATAAATTAATAATTTATTAGTTCAAATTATTCCCAGTATTCTGATTTTGTTATCTTTAGATGCTTTTTCTGAGAGCGTCCCTTAATTAATTTAACATTGAGATAACACCGGATGGCGAAAACACCAACCAATATCGCTGTGGGCAGCAATATCAGGCGCCTGCGCGAAAACAACCACTGGAGCCAGCAAGTTATTGCTGAGCAGCTAAATATTTCGATACCGGCCTATTCAAAGATCGAAACCGGTGTAACCGATGTCAATCTGTCCCGGCTCGAACAAATTGCAAGTCTTTTCAATACCAGTATTGCCGATCTTTTCTCGAATGGCCGTATTGAATCGTACATGCCGCCGGCAGAATACCAAAGGCTGCAAAAAGAGCTCGAACAAGCCGAGAAAGAGATCGTACACCTGCAGCGAAAGGTTATACAGTTGTATGACGAGCTGCATCAAAGCGCTGAACAATAAAAACACCGGTCCTGCTGTAATGAACCGGTGTAATCCCTTTTTACCTTGACGGGTGCGGCGGTGCGCCCGGTGGTGGCGGCGGAAGCTTTGGGCGTGCATGATTCCTTGCAGCGCATCCTGTCGCCAGCATAGCGCAAATAACTGCCAGCGCAGTTATATTGACAATTTTCTTCATAACGGTAGATTTCATACCATTATAAGCACCTTTGCTTTGATTTTGTTTGGATAAGTCCGACGTCGGCCAGATAACCCAATATCTTAGTGATCTGATGACTCAATGAGCTTATGAAAACTAAGGCTTAACCGGAACATCGCTCGTAAGCGGCTGCAAATGACGTTTATCGGGAGGCAAAGCCATGAATTTCTTATAACTGTCGTTGATGTAAACCGCCAGTGATACACGATCGTTGCTGGTGATAAATTGATAGGTAGGCCGGTACATGGCCATAAAATCCTCCAGTTCCTGCCCCTTCAGCGGCACTATGCTGCTTACATAAGCCCGTGTAAATATCTTATCTACTTCCCGCTCTTCCTGCTCGGATTTAAAGAACCGTTTCAGCCTTCGCGCGTTACGGGCCTCGCGCCCAAACCAGGTGGATGGCGACAGCGGATACAATTTTGCTTGCTGGTATACTTCCGGATATTCCTTATGCGGATCGAAGCTCGATTCACGGGTAGCGGTTATGTTTACGCCATTGAGTGAAATGGTCTGCGTAGCTAATATGATATGTTTTTGCGTCAGGTCGACCACATACAGGGTATCAGGCACAAAACCAGGGGACGAAAATATAAGAATATGCCCCGGTTCGGTATTGATCACGAAACGGCCTGATTTATCGGTGAGCGTAAGCTGTTTATTGGTAATATCCCGGATAAACACATTATCCATCCTGGAGCCCGTACCCGATTCGGTTACCAGGCCTTTCATTAAGGTTTGCGCCCGCAGCCCGGCAGACAGCGACAGTAGTGATAAGATAAACAGAACGCGTTTCATGAAACACTAATTTACTTACTTAAACCTGTGATTTTCTTATACGGTTTGGTATTTAACATTTATTTTACGAATCATGGACAATAAAAAAACCCGGCAGGCGCCGGGTCACTTTTATTGTTTTTTCCAAACGTTATTTTCAGGGTTAATATCAGGCATCGATTTATCCGGATCGTAAGTAACGGATTCCAGTTCCTCTGTCGATGGATACTTGAATGTCCAGGTACTGTTACGTTCCCATATTTCAACCGGCAGCTTCACCGTATCAGTTTTTCCGCTTACGGTTTTGATCTCCAGCGTAACCGGCATAGCCATCTTTTGCAGGTTATCGATCGTGATCAGTGCGCCCTTCGAAGGATCGTTATCCACATATTTCACGTCGCGCACAGCAACATCCAGTTCCCAGTCGTTCAGGAACCATCCCCGCCAAAACCATTGCAGGCTTTCGCCCGATGCACTTTCCATGGTGCGGAAGAAATCATCCGGGGTGGGGTGCTTATAGGCCCATCTTTCTATATAGGTCCTAAAGGCAAAATCAAAACGCTCGGGACCCAGTATCTGTTCGCGCAGCATGGTGAGGCCTGCGCTGGGTTTGCTGTACAGCAATATGCCGGTGTTATGTTCCTTCAGGTTGGCCGGCTGACTCATCATAGGCTCCAAACCCGGCCGGGTGAAGAATTGCGCCGCCCTTTCCATATCCACAGGGTTTTTGCGCGCATACTCGCCGTTGTTGAAGTTGGCGGTCGAAAGCGTATTGATAAAGGTATTGAAACCTTCGTCCATCCAGCCGTAAAGGCGTTCGTTCGATCCCACGATCATCGGGAACCAGGTATGACCGAACTCATGGTCGTTAACACTCCACAACCCGCGTCCTTTTGCCCTGTAGCTGCAAAATACGATACCGGGGTATTCCATACCGCCTACGATACCGGCAACAGCCGTTGCATTGGGATACGGGAATTCGAGCCATTTTTTGGAGTTAAATTCGATGGATTTTTTAATGTACTCGGTCGAGCGGCCCCAGGCATTATCACCGTCGCTCTCAACCGGGTATGCCGATATGGCCATTGCTTTCCTGCCGCTTGGCAGATCCATTTTGGCAGCGTCTATGATGAAGGCAGCTGATGCGCCCCATGAAGCGTCGCGTGCATTTTTTATCCTGAAATGCCAGGTCAGCATACTTTTTCCCTGCGGACGTGACGATGCTTCGGTAACCTCATCAGCCGAGCGGATAACCACGGTTTTCTCGCTCTTTTCAGCCTCGGCCCAGCGTTTTAGTTCAGTGGGCGTATAAACCTCCTGCGGGTTGAGCAATTCGCCCGAAGCTACTACGATATCCTTTGCAGGTGCAGTAATGTGCAGGTCGAAGTCACCGTACTCGAGGTAAAACTCACCCGGACCAGTATAAGGCTGCGTGTTCCAGCCCAGTACGTCGTCGTAAACACACATACGAGGGTACCACTGTGCTACCTGGAATATTTTGCCGTTTTTAGTCTCCTGTATACCCATACGGTCTGAACCGTAGTTCGGTGAAATGAACGACCATTCGATCTTCAGCTTCACCTGGCCGCCTTGGGGCTGGATATCCTTCGGCAGGAATACTTCCATGCGCGTATCGCTTACTAAATATTTCAGATCGATAGTGGCGCCTTTGGCGGTAAGCAGTTTCACCGATTTGATCTTGTCGCCGGCGTCAAATACCTGTCCGCGGCCCCAGTTACGGCTGCCCTGCAGCGGCACAATGGCTGTACCGCGCGAATCAAGCCTGAAAAGGTTTTGATCGAGATACATCCATAAAAACCCAAGCTTTTGCGGGCTATTATTGGTATAGGTCACTACCTCAGAGCCGGTTATCTGGTTGGTCTCGTCGTTCAGTGTAGCGCTTATTTGATAATCGGCATGGTTCTGCCAGTATTTCGGGCCGGGCGAGCCATCGGCTGCGCGATATTCATTACCATTCTTGGTATAAAACGGAAGACCGAAAGTTTCGTGATAATCATAAACAGTGCCCGGAGCGACCGGGTCGGGGGGTGGCGGCTGGCGTTGCGCGTTTGCTGTGCCCGCAATGACCAGGAAAGCCAGTGACAGGTTGGCGATAAGTTTAAATTTCATACAAGTTCAGTTAATTGCAGGGCGCAATTTAGTATAAATTAGAGAATTGCAAATCGGGTAAAATGATTGTTACGTTGATGGTGGTTGGAAGAGTTATAACGGCAGCTAATACAACCGTTACAACTACTCCAACTAATTGAACTAATCACAAAAAATGTTCCCGGTAAACGTTCTCATCAAAGCCAAAGAAAAGGAACTTACCGTCCTCGATCACAGGTCTCTTAATAATGCTCGTTTTCTCCTGTAATATCGTGATCGCTGTGTCAATCGAAGTTATAGTTTCCTTTACCGCATCGTCAACCTCTTTCCAGGTAGCCGATTTTTTGTTCAGGAATTTTTCATACCCGGCCTTTTTGTCCCATTCCCTCAGTTTTCTGGTAGATATGCCCTGTTTTTTGAAATCGTGAAATTCAAAAGCAATGTTGTTCTTCTCTAACCAGGTGAGCGCTTTTTTTACCGTATCGCAATTCGGTATGCCGTATACTGTCATACGGCGAAGTTATTGATTTCCGGAGTTACTTTTATTGCCGCCGCCTTTGGTTTCGTCATTCTCGATACCATGCTTATTTCTTTTGATATCGCTGTTCAGTTTGCCGATCCTGAAATTGAACCGGATCGCGAATGAACGGTAATAATTTTGGAAATAGGACTCCTGGTAAAAATTGGCCGCATTCACAGTCGATTTGTACGTGTTGAATTTGCTGTAAGGATTATTGGCCACCAGCACAATGGTCATTTTGCGGTTGAAGAAGTCTTTGGAGAACAGGTACTGATTGAAAATAAAATCGCTCGATCTGCCTTGCAGGTTTACCTGTCCGCTAAAATAGCCTGCGTTGAACGACAAGCCCCAGCCCTTGCCAAACCTATACCGGATGTTGCCGAAGGCATTACCCGTAAAACCGTTGTTGTGGTATAAGCTGCCGTCGAAGGTGCCGCTCAGCCAGATATGGTTCACCTGCCCGTTCAGCCCCACCGTCAGCTGTTTGGCCAGGGTAAGATTGGTGTTGATGTTCAGCCCCAGGGTTTTGTTTGTGCCCAGATTCTCAAAAGTGGTATAGGTAACCGTGTCCAATTGGTTGTTGATATTCTGCACCCGCAGGCTGGATACGTTTTGAATAGAATTATTCGAAAAAGCATAGCTCAGGTCGATATTGATCGAGCCTTTGCTGAAATTGCTATAGGTGAGATCGAATGTATTGTCGAGTTCGGGTTTTAGCTGCGGGTTACCGGTGTTGATAAACGTCGGGTTCGACCGGTCGACAAACGGGTTTAGCTGGAAAATCCCAGGCCGCTGTATGCGTTGTGTGAACCCGAAATTGATGCTGCTGGTTTTGAAGCTCCGCTGAACCGAAACTGAAGGAATCAGGTTGGAGTAGCTTGGGGCCGTTGTTACGCCCGACGAAACGAAATTAGCATTCAGTTCGGTGCGCTCGAGGCGAAGCCCAGCCTTGCCGGTCCATTTATCCAGTTTCAACTGGTACGAATTGTACAGGCTGTAAATATCCTGATGGTAGTTAAAATCATTGGTCAGCGCGTTGTTGGTTACGTACTGCTGCGATACAGAATCTCGATCGTCCACATGATAATTGCTGTAATTATTGCGCAAAATAGCCTTTGCCCCCGCCTCTATGGATACCTTTTTATTGAGCGGGCTGGCATAATCTATCTGTATGGTATGGTCGCGGTTGCCGGCATTGTTGTACTGCTGGTAATCCGGAAAAATGGACAAGGGGTAATTAAACCTGTCGCTGAATGCGTTATCATTAAACTGGCTGTTTGGCGAGTAGCTATATTTATATGAGAAAGTCAGCAGTTCGTCCTGGGATTTTTTAAAACCCAATTGGTAGTTCACTGACGCGTCAAAACCCGTAAAACTGCCGTTTCCAGAGTTTTGGAGATTAAAAGTCTGTTTGGTAAAGCCCAGGCTATCGGTATTGGAAAACTGTGAACCGTACTGGCTTTGCTTGTTGCCGAAAAGATCAAAAGAAGCGGTGAGCAGGTTGAGCGAGTCGATCTCATAGCTCAATTCGCTGCCGCCATAGTGAAAACTGCCGCGTTGCGTTACGGTCCCGGTCTGGTTAATATTGGTATTGGTGGCAAAAATGTTTTCAATATTCCCCGAATTGTTAGTCAGTACGCCCCCGCTGCCAAAACCGCCAAAAAAGGATATACCAAATTTGCCCTCCTTCAGTGTTCCGTTAATATTATAGCCGTCGCGGAATACCGTATTGAACCTGGAATTGAAACCCAGGTTATAACCCTGATCGGCGTTCTTTTTGGTAACGATATTAATGATGCCTGCCAGGCCCTCGGCATCGTACTTTGCCGGTGGCGTGGTGATCACCTCGATCCGCTCGATATTGGTAGCGGGCATCGATTTCAATATATCCGAT
>DASZWG010000534.1:0-2554 GCA_035546675.1 Mucilaginibacter sp.
ACCGAGGAAGAAGTAGTGTCGGAAGATTTTAAGGGTGATGCCCGGACATCGATCTTCGATGCCAAAGCGGGTATTGCATTAAGCGACAAATTTGTTAAAGTAGTATCCTGGTACGATAACGAATGGGGTTACTCGAACAAACTGATCGACCTGGTTCAGGTGATCGGTAAACTCTGAATTTAAATTCAACAAGACAGAAGCCCTCAAAAATTGAGGGCTTTTTTGTTTTTATGCATGCCGTCATCCTGTAAGAACATGGGCAAGGAAATGAGATATAATTAATCCTGATCTTCATCGTTAAGGAAGTACTACCAATCGAAAACATGATGATATTATTTGCCTATGCAGGGAATATGAACGTGGAGAAGTTCACCCAAACCGTTCCCTCGGCCCGGAAGATCGATATCGGGAAGCTGCCCGGATATGATTTCATTTTCAATACAACCGCGGACGACGAATCGTCCAAAGCCAATGTGATGCGGTCATCCGATCCCGATGCGCTGGTATGGGGAGTATTGATCGCAATAGAAGATCACGAAAGATCCGCCTTTTATTATCCCGATGGTGATCTTAAGCTGGAGGAAGTGATCTGCCTGGATTCGAAAGATAATATTCACCATGCCGAAGTATTCACTGCCCTTCCCCATGCAATTAATACCCATTTATTACCTTACGACTGGTATCATCAACAAATCATGAACCTGGCCACCGAAGCCGGGTTACCGGCAGATTATATCAACCGGATAGCGCTGATGCCTTTCAAGGCCGATCCTGACGAAAAAAGAAAGATAAGAAGGCTGGCCAGGCTATAACCCGATATCGCGGTATAATTTCCATTCGCCGTTCGGCTGCTTCTTCCATATCACGATGTATTTACCCTGGTCTTTTACCACACCGTCATCTGTTTTTTGCTCGTAAACGCCGGTTTCGATAAGGAATTGTGAATCGCCGGCCAGGTCGGTTGTGGTAAACGTTACATTCCGGTCCGAATCCTGTACCGAGCCTTTGATCGAACTATGCCAGGCGGAAAGAATGCCCTTACCCTTGATCGGGTCGCGACCCGGGAATATCATTTGCCCATCGGGATCATAATAAGAAGCCAGCGCTACCGAATCTCCCTGTTTAAATTTCTCAGCAAACCTGGCGTTGATACCGGCAATGGCTGCTTTAGCGGCTGTCATATCCGCAGCCGCACCGTTTTTACCCTGGCCGCAGGACAGCAAGCCCAAAGCGATAATGGCAATGATTGAAAATGAATGAAAGGTTCTCATATATGGCTGATTTTTAAAAGCATTAGTTACCTGCATCCACATCCTTAATAAATCTGATCACTCCATTCATGAACACCTGCTGATCATCCCACATGGCCAGGTGGCTACCATTCGGACAATACAGGTATTGCCCGTTTTTCACCTGTTTGCTCATCCACTCCATGTACTTGGGGTCCATCGTATCGTATTTGGCGCCAACCATCAGCGTCGGCACCGTAATTTCCTTCAGCCGGTTGCTGATATCCCAGTGGAGCAGCCGTCCGCCGGTCTTGAATTCACTTGGCCCCTGCATCATCACATAAACCTGTTCATTTACATGCTTTAAGGCCCGCATCACAGGATCCGGCCATTCGGGCAGACGGCACAAATGTTTGCAGTAATATTCATTCCATACCAGGGCCTGGTAGGTGGAATCGTTATACTGCCCTTTAGCTTCGTAGTTTTCAAGGCTATCCACCAATGATTTACGCATCTGGCTTCTTAAAACGCCGTTATATTTTTCATAAGCCGGAATACTCGCCATCATATTGCAAACAAGAAGTCCCTTTAGGTTCTTTTGATATTTTAGAGCGTATTCCATCGCGAGTATACCGCCCCATGAATTACCAAGCAGGTAAAAATTACTACTGTCGAGGTTAAGCGCTTTGCGCACCTGCTCCACTTCGTCAACAAAGCGGGGAACGGTCCATAAAGTACTGTCTTTGGGCTGATCGCTGTAATAAGAACCTAACTGGTCATATTCGATCATCTCAAAACCTTCTCTCGGGAAAAAGCTCTCGAAACACTCCATGTATTCATGCGTCATGGCAGGACCGCCATGAAGCAGCAGCACTTTTATGCGCGGATTATTACCGAAACGTTTGGTCCACACCCTGAATTTTCCCACGGGAGTTTGAATGCTGACCATTTTGATGCCTGCAACCTGTACGCCTGAATCGACCGGGGCAAAATAATCGCCCACAGTGGTGTTACTGCCACCCTTCGGCCGGCATGATGCCAGAATAATAAGCGGCAAGAGAAATAGGTAAAGGATTTTTTTCATGATGGTTTTGATTGACTGATTAAAGCTACTCAAATCAATCAATTACATCAAAGCAATTTGCCTTCTATCAGTAAAGCTTTTTCGATGGATGCTTCTTTCAGTTGCATGTATTGCAGCCTGTCCTTATCCCTGCTGTAACCTTCAAAATCCTCCCTGGTTGGGAAGCTCACTAAGTGCAATTCATAAGGACTGCCGATGGCAGTTGTTATCACACCGGCATCATCCGGGCGAACCCTGTACA
>DASZWG010000535.1:0-4346 GCA_035546675.1 Mucilaginibacter sp.
AAAACCGAACTGGTTTATCACCGTAATGGCGATAAACTGTCGGGCAATGCGGAGCTTGTACTGACCAATACCGGCAATAAGCTCCAGACCGTTATGATAACCGATCATGCCTACAAAAGCAAGGGGCATGTACTGACGTTACAACCGGGCAGTTCGCATTTGGTGCTCGATCTTTCTAAAAGCCATCGCTGGTACGATTTCAGTATTCATGTAAAAGGGTTCAGCGATTTTGAGAAAAGATACGCGGGCCGTGTCGAAACGGGCGAAACCGGCTATACCGATCCTTTTATGGGTCGCGTTGCCTGATTGGGACCTGCCGTACTTTAAGAAAATATTGATCTGCTGTAAAATCTTTAATAAAATATTAACATTTGCTTAAAGAACAGCTGACTACATTTGGCGTTCGGGCAAAATGAAGATCCTTTATGCCATACAGGGTACAGGGAACGGTCACCTTGGCCGTTCGATGGAGATCGTGCCCCTGCTGCAGGAAATGGGCCGCGTTGATGCGCTGGTAAGCGGCACACAGGGCGATCTTGCGCTCCCCTTCCCCGTTAAATACCGCTACAATGGTTTCGGTTTCATCTTTGGCAAAAAAGGCGGCGTCGATATCTGGAAGACCTTTTACAAATCCAGGTTCAGGAATTTCATCAAAGAGGTGAATAAAGTTCCGGTTGAGGATTACGACCTTGTGATCAACGACTTCGAACCGGTATCGGCATGGGCGTGTTATGTAAAAAACAAACCCTGTATCGGGCTGAGTCACCAGGCAGCGGTACTGTCAGAACAAGCTCCCCGTCCTGAAGACACCGATATGATCGGCAAACTCATCCTCAAAAATTATGCGCCGTCAACTATACAATATGGCTTTCACTTCAAGCGGTTTGACGAAAACATTTATACCCCGGTGATCCGCAGGCAGGTACGGGAGCAAAAAGTATCCTTTAAAGGGCATTATACCGTCTACCTTCCGGCTTATGACGATCAGCGGCTGATCGAAAGGCTGTCAGCATTCGGTGATGTGGAATGGGATGTTTTTTCGAAACACAATAAAAAAGTAGCGAGACATAAAAATGTCGCCGTTCAGCCGATCAATAACGAAAAGTTCATCCAAAGCATGGCCCAATCGGCAGGCGTACTTTGCGGCGCAGGCTTTGAAACCCCGGCCGAGGCCCTGTTTCTGAAAAAAAAGCTGATGGTGATACCCATGAAGAGCCAGTACGAACAGCAGCTTAATGCGGCGGCTCTGAAATCGATAGGCGTACCGGTGATCAAAAGCCTGAAACCCAAGCATGACCAGACCATCCGCGATTGGCTGGATAAGGGAAAAGTGATCGATGTGTATTACCCCGACCAAACCCGGCAGATACTGGAGCACATTGTAAGCAGGCATTATCAGCCGGGTCTTTTGCCTGCGGAACCCGCGGAAGTGTAATTTTTATGTACATTTGGGTTCTTAATCCCCAGGAATAGTATGGCACAGAAAGTGATCACGGTGAATATCAACGTTTATGAACAGACCGTAAGCAACCGCCATTCGGCTTACGAGATAAAGGATGTCAATAAGTTCCTCGATGAAGGCTGGACCATCAAACAGGTTATCCAGAGCACTACAACCTCGGCAAACTGGACCAATATTACTTTTATCCTCGAAAAACTGTAATAAACTAAATTGGACCACATTTCTTTACCCGGCGAAAAGATATCCCGCATCATTTCAGCATTCGATATCCCGGCTGAAATAACGTCCGCCTCTCCGTTTGGCTCGGGGCATATTAATGATACTTACCGGCTGACCAATGAAGATCTTTTAGGGGACGATTACCTGCTGCAGCGCATTAACCATCACGTGTTCAGGGATGTGCCACTGCTGATGAATAACCTCGACATTGTGACCCGCCATCTGAAAGAAAAGGTTGCATCAGGTAAAAATGTGCTTACACTGATCGGCACTAAAGCAGGGAAACCATACCTGCAGGATGAGGACGGAAACTACTGGCGGGTATTTGTATTTCTGAAAGACACCAAAAGCTACGACCTGGTTACCAGCGAAAAACAGGCTTATGAGGGGGGCAAGGCATTCGGCAGCTTTCAGGCGCTCCTTTCCGACCTTGATATTCATCTTATCAAATATACCATCCCCGATTTCCACAACATCGAATTCAGGCTGAATAACTTTGAAAAGGCCATCGCATCGGATAGCTGCAACAGGGCAAGCAGCGTTGAACCCGAGATCGCCTTTATCCGCCAGCGGGCAAAGGCTATGAGCGAAATACTGGAAATGGGGAAAGCCGGATTTTTGCCACTGAGGATCGTACATAATGATACCAAGTTCAACAATGTATTGCTCGACAGTCATGACAATGCCCAATGTGTGATCGACCTGGATACGGTGATGCCCGGCTTTGCGGCGTATGATTTTGGCGATTCGGTACGCACGATTATCAATACTGCCGCGGAGGACGAGGCCGATACCATTCGCATCGGGCTGAACGTACCGCTTTTTGCTGCTTATACCAGGGGCTATTTGCAGGAAGCACAAACATTTTTGACGCAGGCTGAAGTAGATTCGCTCATCAAAGGGGCCTTATTATTGCCCTTTATACAATCTGTTCGCTTTTTGACGGATTACCTGGAAGGCGACGTATATTTCAAGATTCATTCGCCCGGTCACAACCTGCAGCGCACACGCGCCCAGCATGCGCTGGTAGTTAAGCTTGAAGAAAACCTGGCTGCGCTTGAAGGAATTATATTTGAAACCTGGCAACAGTATCAATAATGAAAAGATGAAATCTTTTCTTAACATAAAGCTCCTATACCTGCCTCTTGCGATGATTTTCGCGGGTGGCTTGCCTGTCTTTTCAGCCCCAAAAACCGGGAACAAAAACTTTCGCCGCGACAGTGACAGTACGATCAGCGTGCCGCTGGGCGGCAATGCCTGGCGCAGCGACAGGGATACGGTCGGGGGAATCATTACCGATCAGGGCATCGTCGACTGGAGCGCACCGAATATAACCTTCAGCGCTTATGTGCGTTTCCGGCGTACAGGTAACCTGAAGGTCTGGCTCAAAGCCAGCGTCCCCACGGGTAACAGCGTTATATCCGTTACTGCGCTGGGCGATACCAAAACTATATTTTTTACCGGAGATAAATATGAGTACCACTATATCGGCAACTGGAAAGTTAAGGATACGGGCTATGTAGCCTTCACCTTTAAAGGCGTATCCAAAACCGGCGACCTGTTTGCCAATATCAGCGATTTGGAACTACAGGGCCCGGTTACCGCCAGCGGGATGAATTACGTTAAAAACAACGACGGCAATTTCTTTTATTGGGGCCGCCGGGGACCATCCGTTCACCTGAGCTATGTGGTGCCCGACAGCATCAACGCCGAATGGTTCTATAACGAAGTAACCGTGCCAAAAGGCGATGATGTGCAGGGCTCGTATTTTATGGCCTGTGGTTTTGCCGAGGGTTATTTCGGTATGCAGGTAAATTCAAATATCGAGCGGCATGTTCTTTTTTCGGTTTGGAGCCCGTTTAAAACGGACGACCCAAAAGCTATACCGCCCGATCAAAGGATCGTTTTGCTCAAAAAAGGCGATAATGTACATGCCGGAGAATTTGGCAGCGAAGGCTCGGGCGGCCAAAGCTACCTGAATTATATGTGGAAAGCCGGCAATACCTACAAGTTCCTGGTTCATGCGTGTCCGAATACCCAGGGCCGTACCGAATACACCGCATATTTTTATGCACCCGAACTGGGCAAATGGCAATTGATCGCAAGTTTCAGCAGGCCCAATACCGATACCTACTTAAAACATCTGCATTCATTCCTCGAGAATTTTGAACCCGAATGGGGCGTGTTTACCCGCGAGGTGCATTTCAATAACGAATGGATACGTACCGATAAAGGCAAATGGATCGAACTCAGTAAGGCGCGGTTCACAGGTGATAATACCGCAGCGATAGGATACCGGATGGACTATGCCGGCGGTGTTGACGGCAATTCTTTTTACCTGAAAAACTGTGGTTTCTTCAGCGATTACACGCCGCGAAATATTTACTTCCAGCGACCGGCTGGCGGCAAAAAGCCGGATATCGATCTCGGCAAATTGCCCTGAGCTATTTCTCCGAAATAATAAGCATCCAGCCTTTAGCTTTTTGTACAGGTATCTCCTGCCCGGCCTTAAATTCGGCCGCAGGCTGAAAGTTCTTTACAGCCGGAGCGGTGATAGCAGCTTTGGCAGGATCGATGCCTAAGGCCTTCCAGTCGATCAGCAGGTGAATATTCACATCTTCCTTGGCCCAACTGGCTATCGAGACAAGCGCACTTTTATCTTTCT
>DASZWG010000536.1:0-3843 GCA_035546675.1 Mucilaginibacter sp.
AGTATAGCGACCACAACAGGAATATTCCGCGTTTATAACCGCGACCATTGGTTTAGCGACGTAGTAGCCGGCGCGGGCTTTGGTATCTTATCAACCAAAGCCGCTTATCTTATTTATCCTACGATCCGTAATTGGCTGACTCACGGTGATGAAAAAGCCCGTGAACACAGCAGTAAGAAGAAAAGCCGTTATCAAAATACCATGATTGAACCCATGTTCCAGGATGGCGCTTTTGGACTGGCATTTTCGACAAATTTCTGAAAAGTTTGCATATTTGATTCAGACAAGCTGCAAAAACAAAACCCTTGAAAAAAACATTACTGATCCTGGCCTGTGCCGTTACTTTAAAAGCTGCTGCTAACATTCCTGCCGATACTACAGTAAAAATATTACCGGCTGCAACCGATAGCGTTAAGAGTCAGCGTATCAAAAGCACATCTTTTATTCTGCCTGCAGCAATGGTTAGCTACGGTGCTTTATCCTTCGCGGTCAAGCCCGTTCGCGATCTCGATTACGATGTCCGCAACGAAGTGGCACAAACCGCTCCAAATTTTCACACCAACGCTGAGACGTATTTTTTGTTCACACCAATCATCATGGTCTACGGTTTGAATTTTGCCGGTGTAAAAGGCAGAAACAACTTTACCGATCGCACTGCAATACTGGCATTATCGGCCGGGTTTGGCGGAATATTGGACTTTTCTATTAAACACCTCAGCCACCGCCAGGATCCGGGCCATGCGAGCTACACTTCATTTCCTTCGGGACATACACTGGCGGCATTTGCCGGGGCGGAATTCCTGTCACAGGAGTACGGAGGCAAATCTCCCTTATACACCATCATCGGGTATTCTATTGCTGCCACAACTGGCGTATTCCGTATTTATAACCGGGATCACTGGCTTAGTGATGTGGTAGCCGGGGCCGGTTTTGGTATTCTGTCAACAAAAGCGGCCTACCTGGTTTACCCGGCTATTCGCCGGTGGCTGATGCACAAAGATGAAAAGGTTGGTTGTGACGATAATACTACCCACAAAAGCCGGTATCAAAATGTTATGCTCGTGCCTTCTTTCAGTAGCGGAACTGCAGGGCTGTCGTTCTCAGCAAGCTTTTAAAAAGCGTCTTTACCTTAGAGCAGAATCAGTCCGTAAATGACCACAGCGATAGCGATGACAAAATAAATGACAGATATGCCGAAGAAGGTGCCCCATCGCAGCCAGTTAACGAATTCTTTAAATATCTGGACAATGGTGTCATCGGATTCACTGATGACAAGATAGCCGCTTGCCCTTTTACTTTCTTCATCAGCTTTTTTTGCCTGGGCGTGTAAAAAGCGATCTTTCTCTAAATATTCTCCGCAATTGGGACATCTTTCATCAATGTGGCTGTGCCACGTTACCCAGTGCCCGCAGTGGGGGCATTTTATTTCATTTAGGCTCATGACCGGTTAGTTTTAGTCAAAATCCAGAAGTGATAGTATCAAATATAACCAAAATACAATGGAATTGTACAAATTAAACAGGTGAATATTATTTATGTTTGGCACAACTGGGGCCGGGTAATACTACGCATAAAATTACGTAAAACTACGTATAGTAATTGTTAAGAATATTGTTAACTTTAGGTTAATCAATACTTCTGTAAAACCTAAAGAAGAGCAGCCATGAACACGTATCCGATTTTAGGAGTGATCGTTACGCTGATACCTCTGGCTTTAATTATTTCTATCGTAATTAAAAGAGGTAAAAAGATATTCGATCAGTGATTGTCACGATCACCGGTTATTAAGCAAGTCAGATCTTGTATACGATTTGATGAATAATTACGCACTGCCCGCATGTGTCACAATATTTTTATGCAAATACAGGCTGCCTGAACCTATATTTGGAATCGCATAAACCCATACTCTTTCAGATTCCATGAACAAACAAATTTTGCGTTCAGCCTGCTTTTTATTTACCCTGGCTGCTTTCACCATCCTGAACAGTTGCAATCATAATCCCGGGACCACTGAAAACAAAACCCCTGTTTTCCCCAAAGCGGATTTAAAACTTCCGGCTGGTTTTTCGGCAACCATCATTGCCGACTCGCTCGGAGCATTGCGTCACCTGGTGGTTACGCCGCAGGGAGATATCTATGTAAAGCTAAGTGCCCTGAAGGATGGTAAAAGCATTTACTTCCTGAGCGATACCAACCACGACGGCCTGATCGATAAAAAAACAGGTTTTGGCAATTATCCCGGCACGGGCATCCTGATCAGCGATAATTACTTGTACACTACTTCAAATTCGGGTGTGTACCGCTACCCGCTGAATAGTAATAACCAGGTGGCCGACACCAACAGGCAGGAAACCATCGTAAAAGGGCTGGTCGACCATGGACGTGACAATTCCAAATCGATCGCTGTTGATGATAAAGGAGACCTTTTCGTCACCGTTGGCGCCTATAATGAAACCTGCCGCGAAAAGAATTCGGGAAAAGGAATACCCGGCTGCCCGCTGCTCGACTCGGCAGGTGGTGTGTGGGAGTTCAAGGCCGATAAACCCAACCAAAGTTATGGCGACGCCATCCATTATGCGCGCGGATTGAAAAATGTGGTCGGGATAGCCTGGAACACCAGTACACATTCCCTGTTTGCCATGCAGCATGGCCGAGGGTCATTCAGTAATAAATTTCCGCAATATTACACGGCAAAACAAGACGCGGAGCTCCCTGCCGAAACCATGTATGAGCTGCACCAGGGCGCGGATGCGGGCTGGCCATTCGTTTACTACGATCAGTTTCAGAAAAAAAAGATCATTTCGCCTGAATATGGCGGTAATGGCAAAAAATCTGTTACCGGCAAATACCTCGACCCCATTATGGCTTTTCCTGCACACCTTGGTCCGAATGACTTACTGTTCTATACCGGCAATATGTTCCCGGAAAGGTATAAAAACGGTGCATTTATTGTCTTTCACGGACAATCGCCCGAGCTGAAAAAAGGCTACTTTGTAGCTTTTGTGCCCTTTAAAAATGGGAAGCCCTCGGGCAACTGGGAGATATTCGCGGATAATTTTGCCGGATTCGACCTGAGCAAGCCCACTGGACCGCTACATTACCGCCCGATGGGGCTGGCACAGGGTCCGGACGGCTCATTGTATGTTGCTGATGACCTGAAAGGGACTATTTTTCGTATCACCTATTCAAAATAAGACTCATATCCGGATTACAAAAACTCAATTCCGATCCATACGATCTATAACTTAATAATGATCTTATTCTTCACTAACCACCAGCACATCGCCCACTCCAAAAACCAGGTTACCAGGGCTGACAGAACTGCCAGTATACCCGGCCCGATGCCGGTCATTCCGCCAAAGCCTTTTACAAATATGGCCACTGCACCGTTGAACCACTGGTAGCCAACCGTATTGAAGAAATAGTAAATAAAGATCGAATTCATGCCTACTACCACAGCTATCCAGGCATAGCGGTTGATCTTTTTAATATCGACGAGCCAGTACAGGAAAGCCATCATCAGCATTACCCATCCGCCTGAAGCCAGCGTGAACGAACTGGTGGCAATGCGCTTGATGATGGGCGTGATGCCTGTCCAGTCGAGGCCGAAACCCAGCGCCAGGCCCGCCAGGCCGGCGATGACCAGGTAGTTCACCTTTTGCATGGCCGGTCTCTCGGATACCAGCAGCTTACCCGCCAGGCAACCCCATATCGTATGCGCCGCAGTCGGTATAAAATTGATGGTCACCCAGCCGTCACGGTTGATGTGCTCGCCAAATACGGTGTCCATATAAGCGCCGAAATTGTGATATTCTACAAAAGGCTGATCAAAACCCGGCACCC
>DASZWG010000537.1:0-3610 GCA_035546675.1 Mucilaginibacter sp.
CATAGACTATAAGATCCGGAACAATATTTTCACTGATCTGAAAAATGTATTTAACATCAACAACACTGAAGATATCCGCATAACTGACGACAAAGTGACCGGCAGCACGATCAGGCAGAATCTGGATAGCACAGTAAAAAATATAACATTCGACAGGGTAGGTGACGGGATACACCCGGTAACAGACAGCAGCTATTTCCCGAAACTGAAGGATATACCAGGAGGCCGCAACGCACTGCTGCCGGACGGCCATCCTAAGGGGAAAAAGTATATCATGATGACCGAATGGGGGCCTTACAGCTTCGATTATCCTGTAGCCTGGAGGGACAGCACGGATGGTACAGGCAGGTTAGATATCGGTCTGATGGGCCCGGCCGGAAGCTGGAGGATACTCAATATGAAAGGCGTATCAGATGTTTCCTTATCTGCAGGCAAGTTCCCTGCTGAGTTAACCGTGACGAAAGATACATCAGCCCTGACCGATATTGACATCACCTTTGAATATAAAGGCAATGCATTCACCTCGCAATTTGGCACCCCAAACCCGGCAGGGAAATCCTATGTATTTCACTACAGGGAATTTTCTATTCCGTATAAATGGCAAACGCGATGGTTTGCTTTTGATACGACCAGCGACCCGGTAAAACACAGCCCTGAATTTGAAAAGCTGATCGCAGGAGTTCCTGATAAGATCAGCGAAGGCACCGATCTCAGCACCGTTTTCGGAAGAGCATTTGGCAAAGGTATTCCCAGGCAAAACATCGCCACGGTTTCAAGTTCAGCTATTGATGTACCGGACGGCACTTACCGGGTCGGTATCAGCGCTTCGGAAATAGTGAAAGTTTATATAGACGATAAACTCATCATTCAAAACTGGGACCCCGCCAAACTGGTATACGATGCGGATTACCATCGCGACGCTATTATTCATCTGCAAGGCAAACACCGGATACGCATCGTTCAGGCGCAATACGGCGATTACGGCATGCTGAACCTGAGGATAAAACCGGTTTACTAAATGCCCTGTTTTGCCGGACCTTGATATAATTTTTTTGGCATTTTTATTTTAAAGGTTCGCTGAAATTAATTTCGCTCACCATAAATAAAAATGCCGCCCTGCCGGCAGCACTTGTTTGCGGAGAGAGGGATTACTTCCGCTTCGCTCCAGTGATCCCTTGATTGGGAGGCTTCAAGCCCTATCAATGCCGCTCGCGTTGCTCACTTTTATTTCTGTTATAAGCTTTTGCACAAACAAGTTTGGCAACACTATAAACAGGAATACCCCGCTGTGCGGGGCATTGATATGGCTTGGCGGAGAGAGAGGGATTCGAACCCTCGATACACTTTTGATGTATACACACTTTCCAGGCGTGCTCTTTCGACCACTCAGACATCTCTCCGGAAATTAGGATTGCAAATGTAAGGTATTTGGCTGAATATGGAATAACAAAAAAAGCGCCCCGGCCAATTGCACGGGACGCTTCAACCAACACTCACTTATCACATTATCCTTTTCTGACGCGGCTGTTATGCTTATCGCGGTAAATGGCGCGGCTCATCCGGTTCTGCTTGTGGCGAAGATGCATGCGTTCGGCGGGAGTTACCCTGCCATTGGCTTTTGCCATGCGTTTTTCGGCCTGAATATTACGCTCGCCGCGCTGCAGCGAATGCGCTTCATGGCGGGTCAGTTCGCCACTGCGAACACCCTGGGCAATACGGCGTTCCTGCCTTACCTGCCTGTGGTTTACAACCGGCGTACGGGTTTGAGCCTGTGCTGCGGAGGTTACAGCCAAAGCTGCTATCAATACGCCTCCCAATATTTTAATTTTCATGATCTTTCTTGTTTAATTCTTATTTCTGTTATTTATCATTATAGATTGCAAACAGCAGGCAGGGTTTAATCATACCCTTAAAAATTAAGTGCGGGTGTGCGGATACGTATTTTTAACTTATGTTTGCGCAAATAAACAAGGACCAGCCGGACTGTTTAAAATGCCTGTTTGAAATACATGCTGAGCATTAACGAGATCAAAAAACCCATAGCGGCCGATATAGATGCTTTTGAGGAAAGGTTCAAAGCCTCGATGCAAAGCTCTGTACCGCTGCTCGACCGCATTACGCATTACATCGTTAAGCGAAAGGGGAAACAGATCAGGCCCATGTTCGTTTTTTTCTCGGCCAGCATTTGCGGCGGCATCAACGATTCGACACACCGCGGGGCGGCACTGGTGGAACTGCTGCATACGGCAACGCTGGTGCATGACGATGTGGTCGACAATTCATACCAGCGGCGCGGATTTTTCTCCATCAATGCCCTATGGAAGAATAAAATCGCGGTACTGGTGGGCGACTTCCTCCTTTCCAAAGGTCTGCTGCTCTCGCTCGAAAACAATGATTTCGAGCTGCTGAAGATCGTGTCCGAAGCCATCAAACAAATGAGCGAGGGCGAATTGCTGCAGGTGGAAAAAGTGCGGCGAATGGATGTGGACGAACCGGTTTACTATGAAGTGATCAGGCAAAAAACGGCTTCGCTGATCGCTTCCTGCTGTGCCTGCGGGGCGGCCTCGGCCGGGGCCGATAAGGCGACGATCGAAAAAATGAAGCTGTTTGGCGAAAAGATCGGCATCGCATTCCAGATAAAGGACGATATGTTCGATTTCGGCACGGATGATGTAGGTAAGCCGCTGGGGATCGACATTAAGGAAAAAAAAGTAACCCTCCCGCTCATCTACTCGCTGCACCACGCTTCTTCCTCCGAAAGGAAGAGAATCATCAGGCTGGTCAAAAATCATAACGACGACCCGAAAAAGATAGCACAGATCATCCGGTTTGTAAACGAGACAGGCGGCCTGCAATATGCTGAGACGCAAATGAAAAAATACCAGGAAGAAGCATTCGATATATTAAAAACCTTCCCCGAAAGCGATTCGCGTAACAGTTTGGAACAATTAGTGCGGTTTACTACCGAAAGAAATAAATAATGCCCAGCGAACTTATATTCATTACCGGTTTCCTTGTTTTCATTTTTATGATGATGGCCCTCGACCTGGGGCTGTTCGGAAAAGCAGAAAAACCGGTAACAATGAAAGAGGCCGCCATTATGAGCGGGGTCTGGGTATCGCTGGCGCTGGTCTTTTATTTTCTTATCTACCGTTACGGTCACCTGCTGCATCATGTCGATACTTTTGCCGCGCTCAAGGAGATCAACGTTAAAAATTTCCATCACCTGAAGCTGAACCCGGCCGATTTTCAGGCCAGCTTGCACATTTACCAAAAGAACCTCGCGCTCGAGTTCATTACGGGTTATGTGGTAGAGTACGCCCTGTCTGTCGATAATATATTTGTAATGGTGCTCATCTTCACCGCCTTTGCGGTGGCGCCAAGGTATTACCATAAGGTGCTGCTTTGGGGCATTCTAGGCGCCATTGTGATGCGTTTTCTCTTTATTTTCCTCGGCGCTACGCTCATCTCGCAATTCCACTGGATATTATACCTGTTCGGCGCGTTCCTGGTTTACACCGGCATCAAGCTCTTCCGCAGCGAAGGCGCGGAGGTGCATCCGGAGAGCAATCCGGTCGTCAAGTGGTTTCGCAAGGTCATGCCCGTTACC
>DASZWG010000538.1:0-6758 GCA_035546675.1 Mucilaginibacter sp.
ATGCGATTATAACATTTTTATTTTTTCCGATAAAAAAAATCTGAAAACATCACTCCACCCGATATCGGTATACCTGCCTGCCTAAGTGGCCATTTTCATCGAGGCCCTCGACGACGACGCGATAAATGCCCTTGCCATCCGCATTAAAGAATGAAAAATCAGCATGGCCGTTGCTGTCCGTATGTACCTCGGGGTTCCAGTAAATGGTTGTGCGAAGATCAGTAAAGGCGGTATTCATGTTTGGCTTGTCGTATACGGGTGAATAAAATGTCCTGGCCTTGTAAAATAAAACAGGGCCATAGGAAGTGTAGGTTTGCCGGTATTTTAGTTTGGCGATCTCATCGTCGCCTCTTGTTGTCGTTATAATGATCACCCCTCCGGCACCCTTGACACCATAAATGGCAGCAAGGCTTGCGTCCCGGATGACTTCGATACTTTCTATATCTTCCGGAGCAAGCGTGTTTAAGACATCGTCTTGTGATGGTCTTGACGAATCTATTTTCCTGACCCCGCTTACAAACGTAAGATTACCCTGTATCTCTATCCCATCCAGCAATACTAAGGTTGGTTCTAAGTTGTAATAGAAGTTTCCCGAAAAGTATTGTATGCCATGTAAGTGTCCCAGGATACAATCTGCAAAGGTGGGACAGCCGGGAGATAGCTGATCACCCGGTATTACATCATTAGCCATACCCGGCCCATTCAGGTTATCCGAATGTTTCAGATAAGGTTTTATTTCTTTCGCTGTAACTGTTACTTCGTTCAGGTGTATGGCATTTTTTATATAACCGTATTTAACTAATTCGTGATGCAGACTATCGCTGAAGTGAAAAAAATTTTCCATACCGACTCGATCGCGCCCGTTTGCATCAGGTTCATTCTTGTTGCCGGCAATTTTTGGCCCCCGTGTGTTATCAAGCAGGATCACGCTGTTTTCTCTCAGCTTTTTATCAGCGGGCTGGATCACATACCGGATGCTGTCTGCATCGGGCAAATGATCAAAAACAAAGCGCCCGTCCGCATCAGACACTGTATCAAGCAAGACATAGATACGCGACACCGAAAACAGCGAGATTCGCGCCCCGGCTATGGGTTTACCTCCAAACTTTTCTATCCTGCCCGTGATGCGTGTTGCTGTTTCGGGCCGAAAAGCCACAGGCGGCCAGTTGCCGCTGATCACCTCTTTCCATTCAAAACGATGGTAACCCTGTGTCATCATCAGCAGATCGAGGTCGGCGTCCGCATTGTTGCCGCCGGCGAAATAATAATTAGGATCTTCCACGTAACCCCTGAGATCGGATGTCAAAAGCAGGTGCGACAGAATCGTGCTCTCGGTATTTTCGTCTACCGGAACTTCGCTTTCGTCGGTCACTGCCACCGAAAAATTACCGGCTACAGGCTGGTAATTGCCGTCCTTCGCTGTAAAATGTATATCAACCTTTTGTCGTGAATGATAAACCGAATCCTTTGTTGTGACCTTCAGGTCGATAAGATCGGGGTTGCGGATAAATACAAGACGTTCATCCAGGGGTTCTCCGCCGGCTGTAAACAAAGTGAATTGTGCAATGCCGTCGGGAAGCTGGTTCTTTGGAATAACGGCCGAAAATTTCCCATCGTTTAGTTTTACGGCGGCGGTATAATAAATTATCCCAGCCGATTGCCCAACAAGACCAAGCTTTCGGCTGGTGTCCGCCTTGCCTGCTTCCACTTCTATTTTCACATCGCGCGGATCAGATTCAGCAGTTCGCAGCACATAACCCGTATTGGCAGCCGCGGGCAGATCGAAGGTTTTTGTATTATCGCCGAATGTGACCACAGCTTTATATCGTTCACCGGATACAGGCGTCATACTGAATACACCCATACCCAGGTGCCGGCTGGCAAAACTACAAACCACATGTCCTTCGTTATCCCTAACCGTGCCCTTTACAGCGATACCCAGCCCATCAGGAGCCACCGCCTTGAATGCTATCCGGGACATTACACCATTTACCAGGTCACCTCCTTCCGGGAAAAACCGGAAATCGATCTTTTTGGGTATTTCTTCAGGTGTATTTCCGGCAGTCAGCGCTTTATCACCAGGCGCATCTTCCTCCTTGCCTCTTCTCCGTCCCTTTGCAGGTGCATTAACGATCCTGATATACTGATCAAAAAAATATTCCTCACCCGCATTACGCATCAGGCTTGTATAAGCCCTTAGCCGGTAGCGCCCAGCCTTCAGCGAATCCGAAAGCTCGAAATCACCCGCCGCCATACCGTCATTCAGCCGCAGCTTGACGGACCGTTCAACGCGGTTACCGGGACCGATCAGTTCTGCATTAAGTATACTGCTTTCGGTTGCCGGCCTGAACAGGCTATTGACTACATAAGCCTCGAAATAAATGGTGTCGCCTGCTGCATAATAAGGCTTGTCGAAATGCAGGTATGCCTTTTCGATCGTATACTTCCCGTTATAAGCCACCAGGTCGCTGTCGATCCTTTTGAAAAAAGGCATATCAGGTACCGGGGCTTGCGGCGGCTTATAATCCACCGGTAACTGTTCGGCTATCCGTTTATTGGCCCACACCCCGGCATAAGTGAGGCTGCCCGTATTAAGGATCGTCCCGTTGCTGTCGAAAAAGGCATAAGGGGCATTAAAGGTGACCAGCGTACTGGTTGTATTATTTTGATCGAGCAGATGACTTGTAGAGGCTGCGTGGTATTGGTGCGGCGTGGTGTGCACTACGTAGAGCGGGTCCTTATCACAACCCAGGGCGTATACTCCGGGTGTACCTGTCTTTTCGATGATATCCCGGGCGGCAAGCGGCACAGGCACCTGGTTGGGCAGGAGTTTAGGTAATTTTGACTTTTTCACCCAATAGGAAAGCGAATCTCTTGCTTCGCGATATTGTTTTACGGCGGAGTATTTGCTGATCATGGCATTGATCAGGCTATCGGGCGGTCGCCCGGGGTTGGGCAGTAATCGCAGGACGTTAAAGCCCTCCTCATCCAGCCGATCTTCGGCAGCGGCACGAAGAAAATGGGAAACTGAATTGGCATAAACCTCCTCACGCTTTTTTTGCCACTGAGCCTCCTGCTCGGATGTACCTTTCATTTCCGTAAAGAAAACTGAACCCTCGTACAGGAATTGCTGTGCATTCGGGTTATATTCGTTCAGCTCAAAATCGGATAACAGGTATTTGACCCGGTAACCCAATGCTTTATTTTCGATGACCAGGAAATCGTTTGAACTTGCTTTCAGTATCCGGGTTTTATGGTCATAATTCAGATCGAGCACTTCGGGATTCAGTATCCTACATTGCTTCGACAGTCCCGACGAACCGAGGAAGGTGCTTTCAAACAGACCGATATTCCTTTGTCTTTCCGGGTCATCCTTTGAAACGACCTTAACTTCCTTCAGAGTAACGGTTAGCGGGCTGAGATAAATATCGGACAGGCTGACATTTGTGGCCCCAACAGTCACAGCCTGGCTATACGCCGAAAACCCGACACTGGATGCGATCAGATAATATTGACCGGGTTTAACATTTCGCAAAACAAAAACCCCGTCAGCGCCCGTTTGTGTACCACTTGCTGAATTATCGAGAAACACGCTTACATTGGCAATCGGCTTACCGTTATCGTGGTTTAACACGCGGCCCGATATTTTAACCTGGGCAAACAGGGCGCATGGCATGAACACACATAAAATGATAAGGGCCTTCCTCATAATAAATGAAGGGTTTATCAACTGGTATAATGGTCTTCCTTTGTTCTTAGGTGCGGGAACAGCTATGTGTAAATTTCAACTAAATTTTTATTAAAAGCAATAAACGGGCTTTATTATCCGGTTATTTCAGCATCGTACGTTTGCCGAAAAAGCTTTCTGAAATATGCCGGCGTCTCAAAACCAGCCATTTTCGATATATCAGCGGCGCTATGACCTTTTCCATCGGCTATAGCTTCGCGGGCTATCTGCATGCGAATAATTCGGATAAATTTATTAGGGGTTACACCCATTACGGCTTTGATGCGGCGATGAAGCTGCCGTTCGCTGATGCATAGCTCGTTGCTCAGCATTCGGAGGTCAAGGCGGGTTTTACCGGTATATTTTCTGACTATTTTTTCGACCTCTGACAACCAGGATTGTTCATTAGCTGCGAACCTTGCCGATGATGTAATACCGGGCATCCATGAAGCCGTGCCTTCTTCATCGTAGACGGCCTCAAGCAGCTTAGCCTTTTGCCCTTTGGTGTAGCCCAGCAATTGCAGCAGCCTGTGATACTCTTCCAGTCTTTTTTTGTAGGTAATATTTTTTGCGATGGCGAATACTACTTTCTCGGTCCGGATGGGCATGGATGTCCAGGTGAGCCAAACAATTTCTCCTGTTTTGGTCACATACCGGTTCTCGAAATTCAGCAGCGGTGAGCCGCGCCTGATCATATCACGCTTGCGCGAAGTAACATCCTGGTCGTCGGGATAAATGAAAGAATTGATGGGCCGCGCGAACAATTCCTCTTCCGTGTAGCCGAGCGTTTTTGAGACCGCCGGGTTAATTCTTTTGAAATAACCATCGAACCCGGCTATACATAACAGATCGGGCGATAGCTCAAAAAAATAATCCAGATTGTATGACCTCCCGGCCTTATCACCGGCAGTTTCTGAAGCTTTCATAACAAAAAAATAAGTAATGTCAGTTTTGTTATCAATTATGTCAGTTTTGTTAAACTCTAATTTAGGAATTTTAGAAAAAAATTATAGCAAGGGTTAAAATAAATTTTTGCTGATCGTCTTCATCCTATGAAAAAACGTATACTGGTGATCGATGATGACGAGGATATACTGGAAGTGCTAAAGATCATTTTACAGGATGAAGGCTACCAGGTGATCCTTTCCAATACCGGGGCAGAGGCCGAAAACATCCCCAGCTTAAAGCCCGACCTCGTTCTGCTCGATCTGCGGCTGGCAGGCTCAAAAAAGGACGGCGCACAAATCTGTATGGATATCAAATCGGGCAATGAAGTCAAGCATGTACCCGTTATGCTGATATCGGCCGAACCTGATATAAGACATATCGCCGATCGCTGCGGCGCGAACGCTTACGTGCAAAAACCTTTTGACATCGATCATTTTCTGAACCAGGTCAAGGAGTACGTGGCCTGAAGACAAAATAACCGGAAATCATTTTGAATTTATATCAGCCTGCCATATCACATTATGGCTCAGGGTCATGGGGTTTTATCCACCTCATTGCGCCTGAGAATACTATTTTTGCTTCGCCATTTTTATCCTGAATTATTTCGTAAGTTAGAAATGCGTTGAATGCCCTCAGGAATCCGAAACAGCATCAATGTCTTTGGTTGAATTTTATTCATGAAGAATCTATTTTTAATAATCAGGCACTTTTTGAGTGTTCAGTTTAATCTGCAAGGGGATAAGGCAGACGAATTGACGATAGTCGAAAATGTCAGGAACAACACAGAATTCAAAGGCGTTAATCTGTGGGCTTTGATTTTTGCAATACTGATCGCCAGTATAGGTTTAAATGTCAATTCCACGGCCGTGGTTATAGGAGCCATGCTGATATCCCCCATCATGGGCCCGGTGATGGGGATCGGTCTGGGCGTAGGCATTAACGATCTTTCCTTAGTAAAAAAAGGAGCAAGAAACCTGCTGATAGCAAGCATTATCGGCATACTTGCCTCTGCATTGTACTTTTGGGTAACCCCGCTTCATGATGCAAAATCTGAACTGCTGGCCCGCACCTCGCCATCGATATGGGACGTATTTATTGCGTTTTTTGGAGGATGTGCCGGAATGGTTGCCGCATCGCGAACCGAGAAAAGCAATGTAATACCCGGGGTTGCGATTGCCACTGCTTTAATACCTCCTTTATGTACTGCGGGGTTTGGCCTTGCCACCAATAACTGGCTGTATTTTTTCGGGGCAATTTATCTCTATTTTATAAACAGCGTATTCATAGCGATAGCAACCTATTTAATATCAAGGTATTTAAAAATGAAACGGCACCGGTTTGGCGATACCGAGAATAAGAAAAAGGCCATCACTTACATTATTCTTATCGCCATCATTACCACAATACCCAGTATTATTCTGGCTTACCGTATAGTTCAGAAAAGCATTTTCGAAGCAAGTGCACAAAAATTTGTCGACGAACAATTTAACTATCCGAACACCCAGGTTGTGTCCAAAAGATATCAATATAAAAGCGGCAGTGAAAAACTTATCGAAGTTCTCCTGATAGGCAACCAGTTAGGCGTAAAAACCATCGACTCATTAAAAGGAAATTTGAAAAAATATAATTTACAGGATGTTCAGTTAGTAGTACGGCAGGGTTTAGATGCCAGGCACCAGGTCGATCTTTCACAAATCAGGGCAAGCATACTGGAAGATGTGTTCAATAAAATACCCAAACCGGATACCGTGAAAACCCAGGCCGGAGAGGGTACAGCAATTGATTCGGCTGTTTTTAGAGAATTGAAAGCTCTATATCCTGACGTAAAATCATTCGGCACAAATCAGATGATCGTTCAGCGTACAGATACCACTAAGTGGGATACGCTAAAGATCGCCTATGTCTCCTTCAAAAAGCGTATTGAAAAAAATGACGAATTTAAACTGCAAAACTGGCTTAGGGCCAGGTACCAGTCTGCCACGCTTAAACTGGTCGTGCAATGACAATTCAGGCCATAAATTAATACTATTCGCCGCTGGTGTATTTCATCACCGCTTCAAATATTTCCCGTCGTACCGGGTTC
>DASZWG010000539.1:0-7762 GCA_035546675.1 Mucilaginibacter sp.
AGGTATAGTGTAACCAGCAAAAACCTGTTATTTAACACATTAAGCGCCCAATAGGTCCGAAATAGACCCGGGCGTGAATGATAGTGTATGGCGCTCACCATCTTGCGCCTTCCGCCTGGTATGACTTAAGCGCCCGGCACACGTTTTATTCGTATTTTAGGATGATCAAACACCCGCTCTCATGTGGACCTGCCCCCGCTGCGGACACCATTTTTATAATAAAAACCAGTCGCATTCCTGCGGTGGCTACACGGTTGATGATTTCCTGGAAGGCAAACCGGAGCATAGTGTACAGCTATTTAACGATTTCCTGGACGAATACCGGAAGATCGGCCCTTTTGAGCTGCACCCGGTAAAAACAAGGATTGCGCTGCTTACTAAAATGCGCTTTTGTTCCGTCAACAAAATAGGGGCCGGTCATATCGCCATTCATTTAGTATTGACCACTCCATTTGAGCATACTTTGTGTTTTTATAAGATCGATAACCTGGCTAACCGCTTCTTCGTGCACCACGCCCGCATTTACGATCACGAGGACTTTACCGCCGAACTAAAATATTACATGGCCCTTGCGTATAAAACCGGTAACCGGGAACATATTGATTCAAAGAAAAATGTTTAAATTCATCCGTCTCAATAAAACAACGATCATGAAAACCTCCGCCAAACTCATTGCCATTCTTTTTGCCGTATCGGCCCTGTTCAGTTGTAAACCAAAGCCTCACGATCCGCTGGCCGGATCGAGCCGGGAGGATAAGAACGGCTGGATATACATCCACCTCCAGGGTTCGCCGCACGATATCGGTTACCAGCACGGCTACTTAGTGGCGAAGGAGATCGACACCTTAATAAAAGTATTCCAGTTTTACCTGCCGCATAACACCAAAAAGGACTGGGCCTGGTATAAGGCAGCGGCCGGGCGTTTTATGTGGAATAAGATCGACACGGAATACCAGGCCGAACTGAAGGGTATGGCCGAAGGGCTGCAGGCCAAAGGCATGAAATATGATTCGCTCGACCTGACGGTGCTGAATGCCAACATCGACCTGAGCTCTTATTATCTGCCAATGCTGGAGAACGAAGCGAAACCCGGCAGCGGTGACAACAAGGCACCTGGCAATTGCAGCGCGTTCATCGCCACGGGCCGTTATACGAAAGACGGCAAGATCGTGATCGCGCATAATAACTGGACGGATTACATCATAGGCGAGCGCTGGAATGTGATCGCCGACATTGAACCCACGCATGGCAACCACATGCTGATGGATTGCGCGCCGGGATTTATCCACAGCGGCGACGATTTTGTGATCAATAATAAAGGTATACTGATAACCGAAACCACCATCACCCAGTTCAAAGGCTTTGATACCACCAAAACACCCGAATTTGTACGCGCTGTAAAAGCTGCGCAATACGCCAACAGCATCGACGATGTGGTGAAGATCATGACCATCGGCAACAACGGCGGCTATGCCAACGACTGGCTCATCGGCGATACCAAAACCAACGAAGTGGCCAAACTGGAACTGGGGCTGAAGGATTATAAGGTATGGCGCTCAAAGGATACCGCATTTATCGGCTCCAATTTCCCGAGCGACCCGAAGCTGATCAAAGACGAAACAACATTTGACGTGAACAACCCTGCAAGCTCGCCTAACGCCCGCAAGCTGCGCATGGAACAATTGGTGGACGTTGATTACAAAGGCAAACTGGATGCAGCCACCGGCGAAAAGATAGAAGGCGACACCTATGATGCCTACAATAAAAAACAAGCGTACGACCGCTGCATCATAGACGGTCACATAGACCAGGACCCGATGGGCTGCCCCGAATGGGACGAAGGTCCTTACTACCCGATGGGGGCCGTACAGAGCAAGGTAACGACAACCGACCTGGCACAGAAAATGGAATTCTGGGCCCACATGGGTCACCCCAGCGGGGATGACTTCCTGGCTGCGCCTTATTTTGCCAAACACCCGGAATACAAATGGCAGAGCGTGTACCTGCGGGATATGAAAGCTTATCCCTGGACGCTGTTTAGCGCGAAGTGATCCTATTCTTCTGATTGGTAATCCTGCTCAGGTTCGGCACCAGGAATGATTTCTTCTGTGCCGGCATCAGCATGTTTCTGTATTGTTGTATTTTTCAGTGATGGGTACAATGCATAGCCCAGGATCAAACCCGAAATTAATCCGCCGATATGGGCTGCGTTATCAATTCCTCCCACCAATCCAAAAAGCAGGTTATAACCAATAAAAATTGATGTACTTATTAAAAATGATTTTTTTGAAGTTGCGGGGAATACATTAACCGTGAGCAGAGCCAAAAAGGCCCCGAATAAACCAAAGATAGCACCCGATGCGCCGATACTGATCGTTGCAGGATGCCACCAGGCGCTTGCTATACTGGCAGCAATACCACAAACCAGGTAAGTAATCAGGTATTTGACGCGACCCATTACCGGTTCTAAAAACAGCCCTACGAAAAATAGCCCGTACATATTCATTAAAACATGCATCACCCCTCCGTGAAGAAAAATATTAGTCAGCAATCGCCAATATTCACCTTTGTGTATCGCCGGCCGGTAATTGGCCCCAAGACGCAATAAATCAGCGCCGTTAAACGACATGAACCCCAAACCGCTGAAAACCATCAGCATAAAGACCAGCAGGTTTATTTGTATCAGTACCTGTGTAACAGCCAATCTTTTTTGCGGAATTATCAGCGCTTTTGCCCATACAAAAAATGTCTTCTGATCCGCCTGCGCCTCGCCTTCAATATCTATCGATTCAGTATTTCTTCTCAATGGCTTAAATAAAAGAGTTATCAGGAAAAATGTAAAACCAATACCCATGGCGCCAAATACCCAAAGCAGTTTATGACCATTCCTGGCCTCAAAGGGTTCATTTACCGTGGTGAAAATAATTGGAGGCGATGTGTTTAATGACGAATAAAAAGGATCTTTTTTAACAGCGCTGATATATCCTTTAAAATCGCTGCTGTAACTGATCCGGTCAAGATAAATGAATTTGTTCAGGTCGGCCGAATCGAATGCCGCCTGGCTTTGTGTCGCAAACTGTTGGTAGCGTTGTTGTTTTTCATCGGACGAGAGCCTGCTACTAACTGTTTTCTGGTACTTTACGCCGATCCATGCAAACGGAGTATACTTTGCATTGTCCTCTTGTATCGACTCAAGTGTATCGGTAAAGCGACCCTGCTTCGTGGTGATCAGGATAGCTCCGTTTTTTCCGGCATTGCCATACAATGCTTCTCCCGTTCTTCCTTTTAAAACAGTTATTTTATCTATAGACCTGGGGTTGACCGAGTGGAGATAATCTCTGTCCGTAATTTTCCCGTTTACAACTATCAAAGCGTTATTACTGTTAATTGGAGATTTCGGAGCAGATATGGTGTAGTTGTATTTTTTTATAATATGATCCGTATCGTAAACCGGAACTGCGACATATATATACATGTCAAAATCCTGGTTATACTTGCCGCTTATCTCAAATCTGGTTTTATAGCCGCATAACTTTTTATCGATATAAAAATGTTTTATCTTATAATATTTTGTCAGCGGCTGTTTGTTTACCAGGCTGATATTTTCCAGTTGGGTAAGTTTGCCCGTGGCTGTCTCTATGTATGCCTGTGCGATGGCCAGGGGTGCAAACATGGCCATCCAGGCAAATGCCATATAACCCATTAACGGGTCGCCTTTACCATTCTTATTTTTTAAATTGAGCAATTTGATTCTCGGTCGCAGCCATATTAATATGGGTATCCACGGCAATACCATCGGCCCCCACAGGTCCAGTATATCCAGGTCTACTGTAAAAAGAGTCATCTTTATAAATAATGCCCAGCGCAGGAAGGTATAGGCTATCACAAGGACAACATTAATAAGAGCAAAGGGTAAAAATATCAGCCTGAATTTTTTGCCGTATTCTTTCATGATATAGGTTAAGGTTTGTTTCGGTTTAAATTTTATCTACTCCGTCATCAGCCGCCTGATCAGTTCGGCGCTTTGTTTTTTCCCATCTTCCAGCCTGTCCTTAAAAAAGGCCTGCACATCGTTAAAGTGCTTTTTGTAACCTTCCATATCTCCGTAACCGATAATGGCCGACCATTCGCGCACTGCCGAATGGAATTCCAGGTCGTCGCCGCGAATGGTTTTATCGTACAGGGCCGTTTCGATGGACTCTTCCAGCAACTCCTCGTTCTTGAACAGGTACTCCGCAATGCCCAGCCGCAGCCGGAAAGGCGGGGTCTGGCCGATCAGGTTATCATACGGGTTCACCCCTAAATGATACCAGGCGTCCACCATGCTCAGGATACTGAGGTGCGAATTGGGTTTCCGTTCGCCGGGACTTTGGGATAGCGAAAATTCCTTCATCACACGGTCGTTCAGCATAATGGGCTTACGGCTTTCGTGGAATACAAAATCCCTTGCGCGGTAAAGCCTTTCCCGGAAGGCTTTTTCCTCTTCCCGGATCATCAGCTTAAACAATTCCGACTCGGAAACAGCATAACGCTTTACCTGCTGGCGGGCGTAAGGGTTCAGAATAGCAAGGCCTGCATAAACGTGCGCTTTGTAGCTGAAGATGCGCAGGGTGGTCAGTATTTTCACATTATCGATGCCCCCTACGTATGATCCATTGTCCCAGGGAAAAAAGCCCGCCTCTTTCCAGGCTGTACCCATACTCTCAAAACCCACATGCGTTACTGCCTGCGTATCAGCCACTATTTTATCATGCTCATGGAAATCAGGGATCTCGACGATATCGGTCTCAATGGAAGTAAACAGGTCGAGCATCTTTTTGTAAGCCGCATTACCCGACCGGTGACGGATCAGGATGAGCTTCTGCCCTTTGGGTTCAAAACCCGGCCCGTGCATCGCGTGAAAAGTGATGATCTGGGCATCGCCAGGCAGGTATTTTTCGAAAATAGCGATCTCGGGGTGCTTTACCGAGGTTTGCCCGGCCACTATGGCTCCGTACCTGGTCGACGGGCCAAAGGCAGCCACCACTTCGGCCAGCTTATCGGCCTCGACCGAGTAAATGATCAGGTCGTTGGCGCGTGCAACATCGCGGCCGTCGCTCATTACCCTGATCCCCAGCGGGGACAATTCCTCTTCAAGCCTGTTCCTGTTCGCAGGCAGGTCGCAGCCGCAAACCGTATAACCCGCTTTCGCAAAAGCTTTGGCATACAGTTTCCCCATATCACCCAGGCCGATTATACCAATATTCATTTTGCTAATATAATTATCGCGGCAAAAATTATAATTATGGATTAAAATTACTTTTGAATATTCAGGGTGATTTTTCTGTAATTTAGTATATCCTTTCGGGACGAAAACAAGTATAAAGGCAAAGGAAAGATTATTTTCAGAATCGTTAAATATTGGTTAACTTGCAGTCAAAATATTACACTCATGCGTAAATACCTGTTACCTGTTTGTGTCGTCTTTTTTATTTGTACTATATCTGTAAACGCATTTCCGCAGGATACCACAAAAAAAGCTGCGCATACAAAAACTACAACCAAACCTGTTAACCGACCTGAGCGTTTTCACCAGGTAGGGCCGGTACAAATCAAATCTGCAAATACAACAACCCCTTCCGGTCAGGCTAAAGTTAATCCCAAAAGACAGATAGACCCTACTCAATTAAATGATAAATCGCTGGCTGGTCAATACGGGTACCTGCTTAGTAAAACTTATAATTACGAACAACCGCTGATGGGCGCCTTGTGGAAGAACTTTATGGATACGCTAAACCACGAGCGGCAGTTGCTGCGGGTAAGTCAGGCCAAACTGACGGCACAGAATAAAGTTTTGGACAGCCTGAAAGCAGATATAGCTTCCAAAGACCAGTCATTATCCGAATCCAGCGCCAAAGTAGATGCGATCAGTGTTTTAGGTATGCTGGTGTCTAAATCGACCTACAATATTGTGATGTTCTCGCTGGTTGGCATATTAATTCTTGCACTGGTCATTGTTCTCAGCACCACAGCCAAATACAAGCACGATGCGCGTTATCGCATGAACCTGTACGAAGAGATAGAGGAAGAGTACAAAACCTTCAAAGCGAAAGCTAACGAAAAAGAGATCAAGCTTGCCCGTGAGCTGCAAACCGAACGTAATAAACTGGATGAATTACTGGGCCGGGGCTGATCTTTAAGCCAACACCATGTCTGTAATAAAACCTGTACTGCGAATTTTTGATTATGATAAAACCGTAGAGTTTTACGTGGGCTGGCTCGGTTTTCATATCGACTGGACGCATGAATTTGAACCCGGTGCACCTAAGTTTATGCAGGTTTCGTTACAGGATATTGCATTTTTCCTGTCGGAGCACCATGGCGACGGAAGTCCCGGTGTCCATATCCACATCGAGGGTTTCAAAGGGCTGGAAGCTTACCACAGGCTACTGATCAAAAAGAAATACAAGTATAATCGTCCAGGACTTAAAGTTCCGTTCTGGAACGAGAATGCGATCATGATGACCGTGATCGACCCGGTGGGGAACCAACTGACCTTCACAGAGGAAGTTAAGAAAGAACGCCAGGCATGATTAGCCCTGACAATTAATAATATCTTTACACCGCTGCACGTATATTTGCTTGCATCCAGGTAAAAAAGACCCAACCTGTACGATTAGATGCCCGAAAACACACGCAACCCGCGTACACGCCCTGTATTTAAAGTTTCCGCGGTCGACGATCAGGAAAAGTTCAAACCGGTTCCGGCGCCGGCGGGCCAATATCCCTTCAGGCTCAACATTGACGATGTTCTTACCGGAATAAGTACTGATTCATTCACCTTTCATGTAGCCGGCGACACAGGCGGTATACGTTCGCCCGAATTTCAAAAGGGTGTGATCAGTGCGATGACGGCCCAATTCAGCGAACCCGAGCCACCGCAATTTATGTTCCACCTGGGCGATGTGGTTTACAACTACGGGCAGGCTTCGGGGTATTATGATCAGTTCTTTAATCCTTACCGCGATTATCCGGGACCTATTTTTGCTATACCCGGCAACCATGATGCCGATATCGATCCGCTGGATAAGCAAAAACCTCAAAGCCTCGATGCCTTTCGGGCGGTATTTTGCGACACGGAAAGCCGCCTGATAAACCTGGCAGGCAATACCGGGCGTAAAACCAATACGCAGCCACATGTATACTGGGTGCTGGAAACGCCACTGGCAGATATCATCGGACTATACAGCAACGTGCCCAAATTCGGTAACATACAGCCCGATCAAAAACAATGGTTTGTTGAGGCTTTAAAAACATCGGCCGCGACACAAAAAGCTATCATCGTATGCGTGCATCATTCTCCTTATTCGGCGGATATCAACCATGGTTCATCCATACACATGATGGCAGTGCTTGACGGCGCCTTTCGCGAGGCAAACGTATTGCCCGACCTGGTGATGAGCGGGCATGTACATAATTACCAGCGGTTCAGCAAACAATACCCTAAGGGAATATCGGTACCCTACATTGTGGCAGGCAGCGGCGGGTATGCCGACCTGCATCCGCTTGCCGATCCCGGTGATTCTGACTTTCCCGATGATAGCTGCCTCTTTGACGGTGTGGAACTGCAAAATTATTGCGACGATGCGCACGGCTTCCTCAAGATCTGCTTATCAAAAAAGGCGGGCAAAATATGCATCAACGGCGAATTCTATATCGCAGAACATCATACCGCCCGGTTATTCGACAGTTTTGCGGTAACCATCAAAAAATAATTCTTATT
>DASZWG010000540.1:0-3396 GCA_035546675.1 Mucilaginibacter sp.
TATTGTTCGGAGGTTTCCCTGTCTAATTTTTCTATCGTTCCCTCAATTCGTACTTGTCTTTCCAGCGCATCCCAAAAAAAAGTAAGCGCCCCCAGCGGGTTTTTGGCGATCTCTTTCCCCTTGCGGCTCAGGTAATTGGTGTAGAAGCTGAAACCCTCGCTGCTGAACCCTTTCATCAGCACAATACGCGCCGAAGGCCGTCCGTCGGGGGTTGCTGTGGCCAGCGTCATGGCTGTTGGCTCGTGCTGCTGCGACGATAAAGCTTCGTTGAACCATTTTTCAAACTGTTTTACCGGGTCGGCATCGGCATCCTTTTCGGATAATTTTGCGGTGTGATATTCGTTACGTATATTTTGTATCTCGTGCTGGTCCATTTGTGCAAACTTACAAATTAATTGCACCCCAAATTGTCCGGCTATTTCATATTTTAATAAATGAACATATTTTTACATATCACGTTATAGTTATAACCATAATCGATTATGCTTAGCCTCATTGCACCCGAAAGCGGCCGTTTGCTGATATCCGAACCGTTTATGCTCGATCCCAATTTTAAAAGGTCGGTGATCATACTGGCTGAATACGGCGATGAAGGAGCTGTGGGGTTTGTACTGAACCACGAAAGCGAATACCAGCTTGGCGACCTTGTTCCGGATATTGCCTATTCGGAAATGCCGGTGTATGTCGGCGGGCCGGTCGGAAATGATACCCTGCACTTTATTCATAGGGTACCTGAAAAGCTCGAAGGCGGCATAGAGCTCGCAGACGGTGTTTATTGGGGCGGGGATTTTGATACGGTCAAAGGCCTGATCAGCAATTATCAGATAACTAAAGATGATATACGGTTTTTTGCCGGGTACTCCGGGTGGACATCCGGCCAGCTTGATGCCGAAATAGGGGACGATGCGTGGATCGTGACGGATACTTTTAGTCCTGAGATACTATTCAGCCACGACGAGCAGAACCTCTGGAAGGATGTGGTGAAAGGCCTGGGGCAGCGATACGCGCATATTGCCAATTTCCCTGAAAACCCGATGATGAATTGAGGGTTAGAGAGTAGTTAATCAGAGATTAGAGATCAGGTGATTTTATTGCCAGACTAATCACTGATCATAAGTTTACTAATCTTTATTCTCCATTTCCCTTGCAGATTCTTCAACTTTAGCTTTCAGAGTTTCTTTGTAGGTCACCAGGTTTTTTACAATGCTTTCATCGGCAGTGGAAACGATCTGCGCGGCCAGGATACCCGCATTTTTGGCCGCGTTCAATGCTACTGTAGCGACGGGGATGCCGTTCGGCATTTGGAGTATAGATAAAATGGAATCCCAGCCATCGATCGAATTGCTTGACTTAACCGGTACGCCGATAACCGGCAAATAGGTGAGCGAGGCTACCATTCCGGGCAAATGCGCAGCGCCCCCAGCGCCGGCTATGATCACTTTCAAACCGCGTTCGGCAGCAGATTTAGCATAGCTGAACATGCGTTCAGGTGTGCGGTGCGCCGATACGACGGTTATCTCGTACGCCACGCCCAATTCCTTTAAAACATCGGCGGCGTCCTGCATTACGCTCAGATCAGACTTGCTGCCCATGATGATACCGACTTTGGGTTGTTTGTTTTGGTTCATGTATTTGTATTTGTCCATAGACCATAGCCGATGATCCATGGTAATTGTCGTTTATCTATGGAATATGGTCTGCCGACCATGGACTAAGCGATTACCTTCAGCGTCTTCTGCACAAACCTGGCTTTTTCAATGGCTTTTTCACGATCCGCATCCACAACGGTTACATGGCCCATCTTGCGGAAGGGTTTGGTTAATGCCTTGCCGTATAAATGTACGTATACGCCTGCACATTTCAGTACTTTTTCTATGCCCTGGTAAATAGCAGGCCCCTGGTACCCGGCTTCGCCCAGGACATTGATCATAATAGCATTGTTCAGGCAGGCCGTATCCCCCAGCGGCTGGTTAAATATGGCGCGCAGGTGTTGTTCGAATTGTGAAACCACATTGCCTTCAATGGTTTGATGGCCGCTGTTATGCGGACGCGGAGCCAGTTCATTGACCAATACCCTGCCGCTTTTATCCAAAAACATTTCTACCGCCAGCAGGCCGACGATATTCAGCGATTCGGCTATCTGTTTGGCAATGCGTTCGGACTCTTCGTGTACCTGGAAAGGCAGGGTGGAGGGCGATATCAGGAATTCGACCAGGTTAGCCTGGGGATTAAACTCCATTTCGACCATTGGGAAGGTTTTAGTTTCACCATCAGCATTCCTCGCAACGATCACAGCTACTTCTTTTTCGAAATCAATCCATTTTTCGACCAGGCTCGGCTGCATGAAGGCATTGGCCAGGTAGCTCTCGTCTATCACTTTATAAACTCCTTTGCCGTCGTAACCGTCGCGGCGCAGCTTTTGAATGTAGGGGAATGTGATATAGCTGTTTCTTAATTGTTCAGGCGACGAAATGATCTGAAAGTCGGCAGTAGGTATATCATTTTCTTTAAAAAACTGTTTTTGAAGTCCTTTGTCCTGTATCAGCCGGATAATGCGGGGTTGGGGGTAAACCAGCACGCCCTCTCTTTCCAATTGCTCCAGCGCATCCACATTCACCTTTTCGATCTCGATGGTAACCATATCCACTTTCTTGCCGAAATTATAAACCGTCTCATAATCACCGAGGGAACCGACAAAGAACTCGTCGCACAATTTACGGCAGGGTGCCTCTTTGTCGGGGTCGAGCACCTTGACAGTCACATTGTAATTGATCGCCTGCTGGATGAGCATCCGGCCAAGCTGTCCGCCGCCCAGGATGCCGAGTTTGAGGTCGCCGTAAAATGCTTTCATAAATGAAGATGCAAGTTTAGCCTAAATCTTTCAAAAAGCCTACAGGATTTTGCGGGGCTATGCCTTTGGGTTGTAATACCATTCGGCGATGAGCGCAACAGGCAGACCCACGCAAATGATCAGCGCGAAGATCCCTTCAAGGACAGTGGGTGCGCTAAAATGCCCGGGGCCAATAGCTACGTGCGTGTAAGGCAGGATACCGAAATTCATGATGACCCAGATCAGTATGCCGTAGATCAGCGCGATGGTGTATTGATTTTTGAGGAGCCGTCTGAATACAGGATACAGGAAAAAAAGGACGCAGGTCCAGACTACCGCTATCAGGAAATGAAAAAGCACGCCCCACCAAACCATCAATGCACTTCCGGTAAATGCACTCTGCCCGAACCATCCGCTTGCAATATACCTGAAAATAGTCGTCGCGGGTAGTTTGTATCCCATGATAACCGCAGCAATAGCATCCAGCATACTCGTAAGCAGGCAGGTATAGAGCAAAATCTCAGCTTTATCGCCTTTGGCCGTTTTCATTGGGTATGAAGGTACAC
>DASZWG010000541.1:0-6264 GCA_035546675.1 Mucilaginibacter sp.
TCAGCCTGGGTAAAACTTATTCCAAATAAATGATATTTTGTATTCACTCTGATCAATTCGATCAAAAATCTTTCCACACCGGCCAGTATCATATAGATTCCGAACATCATACCGGGCGTTTTTAGTTTATTGCGGATGCTCCACAGGAAGAAGAAAAGCAGGATACAAACAATACATTCGTACAGCGACGTGGGATATACCGGCAGCAATAACTGATTACAAAACTTCCCAACGCAACCGGGAATATGATTGCCGGGGTCCATCTGGTTCACATTGTGCGGAAAAGTAGTGCTCCACGTCCATGCCGGCAGCCAGCTAAGCCAGTGCGGCTGCGGGTTCGTATTGGTTATACCCCAGTCGCCGTCACCTGCCATCTGGCAACCTATGCGTCCCAAACCATACGCCAGCATCATACCCGGAGCGCCGATATCGAGCATGGTAAGGGGCTTTATACCATGTTTATTAGCGATATATAGCACCGTAATGCCGCCGAAGATCAGCCCGCCATAAAAAGTAAGGCCTTCAAAACCGATCAGCATACCTACCGGGTCTTTCAAAAATTCACCCCAATTCTCAAGCGCATTGAATATTTTCGCACCGGCAAAACCGAAAAGCGCTGCCCAAAGCAATATCGTACCCATCAGTTCGTATGGGTGAACGGTTACTTGTTCAGTTTTTGGCTGCGGTAACTGATGTTTTTTCTTTTCGGCATAGGCCCAATAGGCGAAAATGGCGGCACAAATAATGCCTCCGGGCCAGTTTCCCCTGAACGATAGAATAAAGCCCTGCGTATCATCGATCAAAGCATGATAATGCAATGCAGCATCTATAAGCTTAAAGCCCAGTACAAAGCCGAAGAAACCATTGACCAAAAGATCTTCGGCAGAAGCAGGTTTGCCGATCGTAACGGTTTTTTGGAAGGGATGGATATAACCCAGTTTTTCCTTGCGTTTAAATTCCTGTACAAATGCCCAATATGCCCCTAAAAAGGCGAAAGCCACAAAAAAACCAAAAGTCTGTACTGGAAGCGGTATATCTAACCCCGTAAAATATTTGATAAGTGAACTTAGCGTAGGGAACATAGGTAGCTGAATTTTGGGACGAATATAAAATTAATGTACCAATATTTCCCGGGACTCGGTTATTTCAACATCACCGTCAGGTGAAATATTTGTTAAATACACCCGTTTCAGTTCGTTTACCAGTACCGGGTCATATTTAACCTTTACCTTAACGTAATTGCGTGTAAATCCGTGCATAAATCCTCCCTTGATATCGCCCTCGAACAGCACTTCGTGATCCGTATTTAACTGGCTTTCGTAAAAAGCGCGGCGTTTTTTATCGGACAAAATATGCAGCATTTTGCTCCTGTCTGCACGTGTGGAACCGGGAACGCTGCCGGGCATTTCAATGGCGGGCGTATTTTCTCTTTCCGAATAGGTAAAAACGTGCAGGTACGAAATATCCAGCCCGTTCAGGAAATTATAAGTATCGATAAAATCTTCTCTCGTTTCGCCGGGGAAGCCTACGATCACATCAACCCCGATGCAGCATTCCGGCATCAGTTGTTTGATCCTGGCCACCCGGCCGGCATACAGTTCGGGGCGGTAGCGGCGGCGCATCAGCCCCAGTATCTTGTTGCTGCCCGACTGCAGGGGAATATGAAAATGCGGCACAAATCGCTTCGACCGGGCTACGAATTCGATAATGTCATCTGACAGGAGGTTAGGCTCAATAGATGATATCCTTATGCGTTCTATGCCATCAACTTCATCCAAAGCCTTTACCAGGTCGAAGAACCGGTCTTCACGTTCACCGTTGCGGATACCAAAATCGCCGAGGTTAACGCCCGTCAGCACGATCTCTTTCACACCTGAAGCAGCAATTTGCCTGGCCTGTTCCAAAACATGGTCAATCGTATCGCTCCGGCTGGCGCCGCGGGCCAGCGGGATGGTACAGAACGAACAGGAATAATCGCAGCCATCCTGTACCTTCAGAAAGGTACGCGTACGGTCGCCGAAGGAATAAGCGGGTATAAACTCATTTGCTTCGGATACCGGCCGGTTGTAAATAACGGCTTTGGGGTTCTTGGTCAAATCGCTGATATGATCCACGATCTGAAACTTCTCGGCCGCGCCCAAAACCATATCCACGCCGGGTATTTCGGCAATCTCCTTTGGTTTTAACTGCGCATAGCAGCCGACAATGGTCACATACGCATAAGGTGATACCTTCAGCGCCTCTTTAACCACCTTCCTGCACTTTTTATCCGCATTTTCGGTAACCGAGCAGGTGTTGATCACGAACACATCGGGCGTATCGGTAAAATCGACCGTATCGAACCCAGCCTGAGTAAAAAGCCGCCCGATGGCCGATGTCTCCGAATAATTCAGCTTACAGCCCAGCGTATAAAATGCAACCTTCCTGTTCATTTTCAGGGCGCAAAGTTACGGATTTTGTTGAAAGGTCGAAAGGTTGTAATGTTGGAAGGTTAGTCCCTACCTTCAATTGTTATGTCAACGAGTTCGTTGCCAATGTTCAAACCTAACATTAGCGTCAGAAAATTAGGATCATTATCGACGTTATCACGAATTATTAAAAGCTTATAAGTACCCCCACCATTTGTCATTTCTATTTCTTCGATTTGTGAAATCCGAACAGTTAATGACAGTGTTTTATTCAATGGAATATTAGCAAACCATTGTTCTTTTACTTGTCCATTTTCGAGTGTGCCAATAAGATAAAACTCATTTTGCCGTCTTATGGCAAAACTATCAATTATATGAAATTTTCCTTCTATCTGTTTTCCATTCAGATAGAAAAGTCTCTAAGTCATTCATTCCACCTATAGCTCTCATTTTCCAATCCCGCCAGGTCGATCACCCGGTTCACCACGGTCATGGCCACTTCTTCCACAGTTTGAGGTTTGCTGTAATAGGATGGTACCGCAGGGCAAATGATACCGCCCGCCTCGGTCACGGTCGCCATATTGCGGATGTGGATGAGGTTAAAAGGCATATCACGGGCAACGAGGATCAGTTTTCTGCGCTCTTTTAAAATGACATCGGCAGCCCGGGCGATCAGGTCGTCCGAGGTGCCTGCGGCAATCCTGCCCAGGGTTCCCATTGAACAGGGTACGATTATCATGGTATCGAACCTGGCCGAGCCGGACGCAAAGGGGGCCATAAAATCGTTCTTAGCAAAAAAGCGGAAAGGCAGTTTTTCATAATCGCGGTTACCCAGCTCAAACTCCCAAACCTGCTTTGCATTGTCGGACATGACTACGGCGACGTCACTTATCTGGGCGCTTAATTGCTGTAATTTTTGTAAAAGCAATTGGGCGTAAATCGCACCGCTCGCACCGGTAACCGCAACTACGATCTTTCTTTTCATGGTGTTCAATGCGGCAAATCTAAGGGATAAAAACAAAGGGGACAAAAAAGGGCCGAATAACTAAGTACTCGACCCTACATCTACCTATGAAAAACATGCCCTATGAGAGGGCAATACAAATGTACAAACTTTTTTAAATTTTAAACAAAATATTAATAATTTTTTAATCGCTGTTTTTGAAATTCTTTTCTATCAGCAATTGTACGATGCCGTCGACCAAACCAACGCTCGGCACATACATATTTTTGATGTTGGCCCACTTCATAATGGAAATGTACACTTCACAGGCCGGTATGATCACATCTGCGCGGTCCTGGTTGATACCCAGTACATTGATCCTGTCTTTCAGCGAAAATGAATTGAGATAATTGTACAGTGATTTCAGCTTGATAAAACTTAGCGGATAGCCGCTCTTTTCTTCCGACATCTTGTACAATTTATTGATGTTACCGCCTGTGCCTATGCCGTTCACATTTTTATACTGACGGGTATGGTCTCGTACGAATTCGCGCATTTCGGCCCAGGTCTCTTCCTTGTCCTGGTTGTCCAGGATACGTATGGTGCCGATGTTGAAAGACCTTGACGCCAGCATCTTACCATCCGTAAACAATGAAAGCTCGGTACTGCCCCCGCCCACATCGATATAGAGATAGGTTTTGGTTTTATCGATCATTTGCTCGGAATGATTCGAGTAAATGATCTCCGCTTCCTTTTGCCCCGAAATAATTTCCAGGTCAATATCAGCTTCCTTTTTGATGGTTCTCACGATATCCTGCCCGTTCCGGGCCTCGCGCATGGCGGCGGTTGCAAACGCCATATAATCGACCGCCTTGTAAACGTCCATCAGGCTGCGAAAAGCATTCATGGTTTTTACCAGGTCCGTAGCCTTTCTTTCTGAGATGAATTGCTGCAGAAAAGCATCGTCGCCTAAGCGCAGCGGGACACGGACAAGCGTATTTTTTTTGAACGAAACAGCTCCGTTATTCTCGAGTATGTCGGCGATCAGTAATCGTACCGCATTCGAACCTATATCAATGGCAGCGTACCTCAATTTGTTTAATCTTTATATTTCAAGTAATTGTAAATGTCGATCTGTGCCCGCACCGGTACATCACTCCGGGTTTTGTGGTACCGGTTATTGTTCTGGCTGTTGATCTCGCGGGCTTTGGTATTATCCTCCAGTTGAATGTTAATGATCTCCCTGATCTCCTTTTTCAGATCCTCGTCATAGATCGGAAAGCCCACTTCCACCCTGTTGTCGATATTACGCGTCATAAAATCAGCCGAAGTAAGATAGATCAGTTCGTTACCGCCGTTGCAGTAAATATGCACCCGCGAATGTTCCAGGTATTTATCCACAATACTGATAATGTCGATATTTTCGCTGTAGCCTTTCATGCCCGGCACTAAACAGCACATACCACGAACGATCATCTTTATTTTGACCCCCGCATTGCTGGCCTGGTATAATTTAAGGACCATCTGCTCGTCCGACAAGCTATTCATCTTCAATATCATATAAGCCGGCTTGCCTGCCTTTGCATTTTTGATCTCATTGTCGATCAGTTTGAACAATGCCGGCCGCGAATCGACCGGTGACACGATCAAATGCTTCAAGCCTTTTGCCAGGCCATCCTGCTTAAGCGCATTAAACACCTGTTCCAAATCTCCGGTGATCTTTTTATTTGCGGTGAACAAGGTATGATCGGCATATATTTTCGCCGTTTTCTCGTTGAAATTTCCTGTCGACAGGCAGGCATAATGTACCGGCTTGCGCTTTTCCATACGGGTTACCAGGCATATCTTGGAGTGCACCTTATAATTGGTGACGCCATACAGCACGTTAACACCTTCATCCTGCAACCTGCTGCTGTAATTAATATTGCTTTCTTCGTCAAAACGAGCGCGCAGCTCGACCAGGCAATTGACCTTTTTGCCGTTCTTGGCGGCATTGATCAGTGCGTGGATCACGTGCGAATGATCGGCCAGACGATACAATGCGATGCTGATCTCTTTAACCTTGGGGTCGATGGCCGCCTCGCGCAGGAAATGGATCACATAGTCGTACGACTGGTAAGGCGTGCTGACTAAGTAATCCTTTTTGGCGATCATTTCCATCAAACTTTTACCGAAAGAGAGCCCGGGTACAGCTAGCGGCGGGTAAACTGCATACTCCAGTTCGGGCCGGCCGACGTTGGGGAACGCGATGAAATTCTTAAAATTCAGATAACGGTTACCCGGGATCAGGCTTTCGGCGTGCAGTCCCATTTTGTTGACCAGATAAGTCACCATTTCGAGCGGCATTTCGCTGTCGTACAGCAGCCGCATCGGGCGCCCCCGCTTACGCTTTTGCAGGCTTTTGGCCAGCGCGTCGATAAATTTCTCGCTAACTTCCTTATCCAGGTCCAGCTCGGCATCACGCGTAAGCTGTATCGAATAAGCTTCTATCGTATCATGATCGAAAATGAAGAAGATATCCTCCAGCGAATAGCGGATAATATCGTCGACCAGGATAATGAATTTCAGGTTATTGGTCTCGGGCAGCACCAGGAACCGCTGCAGGCTGTCCCTGATCTCGATCAGGGCGTATCTTGATTTCTGGTTTTTGGTCAGCTTTACAAAAAAATACACGCCCCTGTCGCGCAGTTCCGGGAACGGCTGGCCCTCGTCCAGCATAATGGGCACCAGTGTGGCCAACAACCGCTCCCTGAAATAGCTCTTTACAAAAGCACCGCGGGTAACGTTCAGTTGCTTGTCATTCAGCAGAAATATCTTTTCCTCGGCCAGTTGCTTGATGATGATATTCTCGTACAGGTTGTAAAACTTCCGCTCCTGCTTGACGACTATGGTCTTGATCTGGTTGAGAATCTT
>DASZWG010000542.1:0-6432 GCA_035546675.1 Mucilaginibacter sp.
CCGCCGGGAGAGGGGAATCATCCACCGCCACCGGGCAATTAATATAAATAATACAAAAGACGCAATATTGTTGCGTCTTTTTGTTTTAACACAGTTGTTATGCAGTTATCAAATGTGACCATTCGCGATGCAAAAGAAGAAGACATCGCGGCCATACTGGAGATATACAACCACGTGATACTGAATACTACGTCGGTTTACAGCGAACATCCGCATACCTACGAGATGCGCCTGGCGTGGTACCGTGACCGTATCGGCAGCGGTTTTCCGGTTTTTGTGGCCGAGGAAGCGGGCACCGTAATCGGTTTCAGCAGTTTCGGGCATTTCAGGGTGTGGCCGTGCTACCGGTATACGGTTGAGAATTCCGTGTATGTGCACATTGACCACCGCGGCAAGGGCATTAGTAAATTATTGATGCAGCCGTTGATCGGTCGTGCAAAGCAAATGGGGTTGCATGCCATGATAGCCGGAATAGATGCCGATAACCAGGTAAGCTGCCGACTGCATCAAACGTTAGGATTTGTTGAAGTAGCTCATTTTAAGGAAGTTGGTTTTAAATTTGGGCGTTGGCTCGATCTTAAATTTATGGAATTGATCTTGAGCTAAGATTGTTGAAAATCGCCTTGGGATGTTGAAAAGTTTTGATAACCTTTAGTTAAAACCGGCGTAAAAGTATCCGATCTGTTATAGGTAAGATTAATAACATATACGTTCTTTATCCAATCCGAATCCCGCGTTCCGATAAGAGCCGGGATTTTTTGTTTTCCTCAGATTTTCAGCTTCAGCCTTCTCTTTTCCAGGAATCCGCCGATGATCACAACGATAAAGGCTACGGCCCATGATCGCAAAAAGCCACCTATCCCATGGTTTAAAAAATCGGGGTAATTGAAGTGAGTAAGATCGTAAATCCCGAGCTGCAGGTAGGGGATCAGGTAACAGGTTAGTGTTGCCGTGCCCGCCGGCCAGATGAGGCTGAACCAGTTCTTTTTCCCTTTATAATCCACCAGGTATATCATAATTTCGAACATCAGGATACTGATGCCTGTGCAAATGAATATCCACGCCGGGGTCGAACGTATTTTGGAGATACCTTCCGTGTAAGGCCTGATAAGCAGCCCGGCTGCTATGGCCGCACATCCGGCAACGAGCATCAGAATCCATAGATTACTGTTATATCCCTTTTCTCTCAGCCGTGCGTACCAAAGCGAAACGACTACACCGGCCATCACCAGCGATATGGACGATCCGTCATACACCGCCAGAATATTAATACGCAAATGCAGGCCGTGGTCGAGAATATTGAACCCTATAAAGGCAATGAAAGCCATGATCATAGCGGGGAATTTGCCTTTTGCAAGGAAATAGACCGAAGCGCAGATCAGGTACGACCACCCGATGATGCCCAGTATGCCCCACCAGTATGGCCGCAGGCCGACGGGCGCATCCGGTTTGCCGCCTGTGAACAGGAATGCCATCAGGATAAGGATGAACCAGCCCGAAATGACCAGGATATACTTTTTGACTTTCGACATAGCCGGCGAATAATCGATCCAGATCAGGAAAAAGCTGATAGTGATCAGTACCTCCCATAGCCCTTCGGGCAGGATGGACGAGGGATTATAATTTTCGAGGTTCACGTGCAGGAAACCCATTACGATCAATGCGAACGACCTCGACAAAATATCGAACGAGACGGACCCGAATGATTCACCTTTTTGCCGTTTGCGATCGATGGCCAGCGGGATGGATAAGCCCACGATGAACAGGAAAGCCGGGAAAATGGTATCGGCAAAGCCCATACCGTCTTGCATACGTTTGGCATGGTCCATCCAAACGGGCATACCGGCAACCCCGCTCAGGTCGTTGATAAAGATCATGCAAAGCATGGTAACCGCACGAAAGGCGTCGACAGATTGCAGGCGTTTGGAGGTCTCTTTCAAAACGGAAGGCTGGGTCATCGTGTTTCGGTTTTAATTGGGTGACGAAAGTTATTAAAATTTTTTAAGAATTGTTGACCGGGAATACTTTATACATCTTTATTTAAGCAACGCAATGTAAACCGGGAAAATCGTTTTGCCGGGTTTATGAAATACTTTTAACTTAACCCCGCCGCTCCCAAAAGCGTTAAAGCGTTTATGTCTGTATATTTCATATTTTCTGCAATCTTCAATTTCTTTCTTTCGCCGCTTAACTGGGCCATCATGCTGCTGGTCATAGCGGTCTTCCTGCGACATCCCAAATGGAAGAAGAGGCTATTCCGTATAACGCTGGTCATTCTCTTGCTTTTCTCAAACACATGGCTGCTTAACCTGTATGCTTCCTGCTGGAACGTAGCTCCCGCAAAACTGGACAAAGGCAAAATTTACAGTGCCGACATCATTCTTGGCGGCTTCACCAACCAGGATAAATTCGGTCAAGGGGCATTTAATGAGCATGCCGACCGCTTTATCGAAGGACTGAAATTAAAACAGACAGGGAAAGTATCGCATATCCTGGTGAGCGGCGGTAATGCCACGCCCAGGGGCGACAATTTTACAGAAGGTGTTTGGGCAAAAGGCCGCCTGGAAGAGCTTGGCGTTCCTGACAGCGCGATACTGGCCGAGGATAGCTCGAGGAACACGGTCGAAAATGCCGCTTTCAGCAAACGGATGCTAATGGCTTCGCACCTGCAACCGCCTTATATCCTGGTAACCTCGGCTTATCACATGCGGAGGGCGATGTATATTTTTAAAAAAGCGGGTATGGATGTGCTGCCTTATCCCTGCGATTATACCGCCGGTAACACAAATATTATACCGACGGATTATTTTATTCCGAGCCTCAATACACTTAACACCTGGCCATATTACATTAAAGAGGTTTTTGGCATGATGGCGGCATATTTCCGGTAGCGCCTGCGATAATCGAAAGCGGGTTTTTGCGAAGTTGCCGCCAAATCGTATACATTTGCTGATATGCAGAAGATCCTTGTTGCCAATCGTGGTGAGATCGCATTGAGAGTAATGCGCTCGGCACGCGAAATGGGCATAAAAACGGTGGCGATCTACTCGGCTGCCGACCGTGATGCACTCCACGTACGCTACGCCGATGAGGCAGTTTATATCGGCGAAGCGCCCTCCAGCCAGTCGTACCTTAACGGGGCGAAGATCATTGAGGCCTGCCGGGCAACAGGCGCTGAAGGCATTCACCCCGGCTACGGTTTCCTTTCCGAGAACGCAGCTTTTGCACGCATGGTGCGCGAAGCAGGGCTAATATTGATCGGTCCTTCGCCCGAGGCCATGGAGGTGATGGGCAACAAGCTATCTGCTAAAGCTGCTGCGCTCAAATATAATATTCCGATGGTTCCGGGTACGGAGGAGGCGATATCCGATATTGCTGAAGCCAAAAAAAGAGCGGTCGAGGTCGGTTTTCCGATCCTGATCAAGGCTGCGGCCGGAGGCGGAGGCAAGGGAATGCGTATTGTGGAATCTGTAAGCGAATTTGAAGAACAGATGCACCTGGCCGTGTCCGAAGCTACTTCGGCCTTTGGGGATGGTTCCGTTTTTATCGAGCGTTATGTTTCTTCGCCAAGGCACATCGAAATACAGGTGCTGGGCGATACGCACGGCAATATCGTACACCTGTTCGAGCGCGAATGTTCGGTACAGCGGCGCCACCAGAAGGTGATCGAAGAAGCGCCTTCATCTATACTGACGCCAGAGATACGCGAGCGCATGGGCCGCTGCGCGGTGGACGTGGCGCGGTCTGCAAATTATACCGGAGCAGGCACCGTCGAGTTTATCATGGACGAAAACCTGGATTTCTATTTTCTCGAAATGAACACCCGCTTGCAGGTAGAACACCCCGTGACTGAACTGATCACCGGCATTGACCTGGTTAAGGAACAGATCAGGATAGCGCGGGGTGAACCGGTCAGCTTCAGCCAGGAAGAATTAAAGATCAATGGCCATGCTATCGAATTGCGTGTTTATGCCGAAGATCCGGCTAACAATTTTTTGCCTGACATCGGTACGCTGCAAACGTACATAACACCAAAAGGCCCCGGTGTGCGCGTTGACGATGGCTTTGAGCAGGGTATGGAGATCCCGATCTATTACGACCCGATGATCGCCAAACTGATCACCTACGGGCGCGACCGCACCGAAGCTATCGGAAGGATGGTGCGGGCAATTGATGAATATCAAATCACCGGCATCAGTACTACGCTTGGCTTTGGCCGTTTCGTGATGCAGCATGAGGCTTTTACATCGGGTAAATTCGATACTCATTTCGTGAAAAAATACTTCGATCCCGAAATGCTTGAGCACAGCAATGCTGATGAGGAATTAATCGCCGCGATCATCATGCAAAAACTGCTGGATGAACGCAACGTTCACCTCAATGGTCAAATGTCCGCTTCGGAAATATCGAACTGGCGAAAGAATCGTAAGGAGTTGAGCTAAGAGGCAATCTTTTTCAATAGTTCATCGATCAGCGCTGCCTGCGCGGGATGTATTTTGATGCGCGCTGTTTCCGGGTCGAACCATGCTGCGCGGTCCACCTCGGGAAATGTTTGCTTTTTACCCGACCTTGGAGGCCACTCGGTTTCAAACAGGTTGCTTTGTATGCCCTCGTGATCGATGTCTCCTTCAACAGCCCAGGCGTGCACTATCTTTCCGCTTTTAAGCTTCACAGGCTTCAGTTCACTAAAGCGACCGTCTACGGTCTGTCCTGTTTCTTCCGCAAACTCACGTTTTGCAGCATCCAGCGGGGCCTCGTCATCCGCAAACTCGCCCTTGGGTATCGTCCAGTTTCCATCGTCCTTGTTTCTGAAGAAGGGACCGCCGGGGTGTACAAGAAAGAACTCAATCTTCTCATTTACAGTTCGGTACAACAATATTCCGGCACTTTGCTTCATGGCTGATCGGACAGGCAGATTTAAAAGCAAGTTAATAAAAGACAGATCATTATTTATTATTTTTACTACATCATCATCAGGCAAATATGGCTCAAAACGACTGGACGAAATTTACCGTGACGGCAGATTTTAACACCGACGCACGGAGCATTTATAAAGCATGGGCAACGCCTGCCGGGCTCGAAAGCTGGTTTTTGCGCAAGGCCGAATTTTATACTATTACCGGCCGCTTGCGCGGACCCGAAGAGTTTGTCCTGAAGGAGGACACCTATGAATGGTATTGGCATGGCTTTGATGACAAAACTGTGCAAAAGGGCGAAGTACTGGAAGTTAACAGCATCGACTTTCTCAGGTTCACTTTTACAGACGATACGATCGTCAGCGTTTCTATCGAAAGCCGGTACGGGCTGACCATACTGGAACTTACCCAGGAAAATATTAAACCTGAGACCGATCCGTCAAAAAACCTGTTCGTTCAATGCCAAACCGGCTGGACCTTCTACCTGGCTAATCTGAAATCCATCAAGGAAGGCGGTATCGACCTGCGCAACAAGCGTATGGATGTCAGGAGCAACTTCAAATAAACTAAGTCCCGCATAAAAATCCTATTTTTGCCTTCGATCTCCTTTAAGGGGTTAGGGACTAATGTTTACGGGTATAATTGAAACTTTAGGTACAGTAACCGCATTGCGGCACGAACAGGGCAACCTGCATATCACAGTTAGCTCGTCTGTTGCCGGCGAACTGAGGATCGATCAGTCGGTGTCCCACAATGGTGTTTGCCTTACCGTGATTGCACTGGAAGAGGGCAGGCACACGGTAACGGCCATTGAAGAGACGCTGAATAAAACTAACCTGGGTGCACTTAAAACCGGGGACCTGGTAAACCTGGAGCGCTGTATGCAAATGAATGGCCGGCTGGATGGCCATATCGTGCAGGGGCATGTGGACCAAACCGCTGTTTGTACAGACTTTAAAGCGCTTGACGGAAGCTGGGAATATACTTTTGAATACGATCCGGCGCAGGGGAATGTCACCGTCGAAAAAGGATCGGTTTGTGTGAACGGCATCAGCCTGACGGTGGTAAATTCCAAAGCGAACAGTTTCTCGGTGGCAATCATTCCCTACACTTATGAACATACAAACCTGCAGCAGGTGAGGTTGAGTTCAGTCGTCAATGTTGAATTCGATATTATCGGCAAATATGTAGCACGGCTCATGCAGCGCTGACACCAAGGAGTTCTCAGGTATAGCCCGGTATTTAACCGAAAATCAAATAGCTTTTAAAGGTGTTACAAACTTTTTATTTTAAGCCTGTTAATAATCAGGTTATTGTAATTCGCATTTGACCTTTATTCGTTCACATCTTTTTTTGAATTTACTCTATTAACAATTGATTTACAGTAATTAACAGTAAAAATTGCAACATATTTTTTGCTGTTTTCGTAAAACGCAATAAAAAAACTGATAATCTATTAATTATTAGTTTATGAAAAAGTATCTCCCTTACTTTATCATAACACTTATTATGTGCA
>DASZWG010000543.1:0-2699 GCA_035546675.1 Mucilaginibacter sp.
CAAGATGATGAACCACATCCCAGCTGCCGTCATTCATTTGCTTATACAGCGAAAAATCCATCGAAACGGTGTTGTTATTGGTCATTTTGTAATGCGTTTGCACAACTTTTCCCAGGGTGGTTTGCGATTGCACAACGGCTATATACATGTTATTATCAAGCTGTGCTTTTTTCTGTGCCTTCAGGGACGCTGAAATGAACAGCAGCATAGCCAAAAGCAAAAAGGATAAAGTTTTCATTCTCATCGGGTTTTTGAAACTAAATTTAGGTAATTTTTACCTCATTTACCTTACCGGTATTTTGTAATGAAATCGATACAAAACTTTGGTGATAAGACATGATATATTTCTGTTGGTTTAAAATGCCGTATTATTTTGTCAAACTGAAATCGGTTAAAACACCAGCATGGTTCGTTTGTAAAATCTTTAACATTTATTTTTAGTTTTAACCGAAGTTGATTTTCTTGTAGCCTTTGATGAAAACACGACTCGTACGTAATTTACAGATCTGGTTTGGGTTGTCGCTGCTGTTTTTGGTATGCGTTGCCATTGCGTCGTACAGCAGTATTCAAAATATGCTGGAGAGCTCGAAAGAAGTCGACCACAGCAAGCTTGTTGCCAGGCAACTGACGTATGCGATGTCGACGATGAAGGATGCCGAAACGGGGCAGCGCGGCTACCTGCTTACGGGCTATGAAGAATTTTTGCAGCCTTATAACGGGTCGTACCAGAAAGCGATAGCGGCAATAAACGAGTTTCAAAACCTGACGAAAGATAATGCCGAACAGCAGATCAACGCGGCAAAAATAAAAGAGATATTATTGCACAGGCTCAACATCCTGCAGGAACTGATCGATAAAAGGAAGGCCGGGAAGGCTATTACCAAAGCCGACCTGGTTGCAGGCAAAGATGCTATGGATGCGATGCGCGCCGCGGTCAGCAAAGCTGAAGCCGACGAGGAGAAGCTGCTTCACGCTCGTGTGGTTACACTAAACAAGTTTACATCTGTTACACCGTTGTTTGTGGTTTTTGCTACGCTTGTGGCGATAGCCATTTCGATCATATCCTATTTCAGGGTTCTTAAAGAGATAACGGAAAGAGCCAAATTGTATGGTACGCTTGAGCTGAAGGAACAGGAAACAGCACAACTTAACGAAGAACTGACGGCAGCGAACGAGGAGCTCAATACAGCCAACGAGGACCTCGCTGCATTCAACGAAGAATTGAACGCATCCAACGAAGAGCTGGCATCGGCTAATGAAGAACTGAATTCATCTAACGAACAGCTTTTAAATGCGCAGGAAAACATACAGGAGCTGAACGAAAAGTTAGGAGCATCTAATGAGGAGCTTTCGGTTACAGTGGATGAGCTTTACGAATCGCAGCAAAACCTGCAATTGCTGAATGACGAACTGGAGGATCGCGTCGATCACCGTACGCGCGAACTGGCCGAAAGCGAAAGCCGGTTCCGGGTGATGATGGCCACGTTGCCGCAGATCGCCTGGACCAGTTTACCGGATGGTGAAGTAACTTTCTTTAACCGGAAATGGTATGATTATACCGGCCGTACGCCTGAACAAAGCTTAGGCTGGGCCTGGACCTCCATCATTCATCCGGACGATCTGCCTCGCTGTGCCGAAGCGTACAAATCGATACTGGAAAGCGGCGAGGTAGGCGAGTTTGAAGCGCGTAAAATAAATTCCGAAGGCGTGTACCGCTGGCATCTTGCACGGATCCAGCCTGTTATTAATGATGAAGGTGAGGCCCGGCTTTGGGTAGGAACGGCAACGGATATTGACGAATTGAAGAACCTGCAGCAGCAAAAAGACGATTTTATTTCCATTGCCAGCCACGAGCTGAAAACGCCGATCACCAGCCTTAAGGTATCGCTTCAGTTGCTTGACCGTATCAAGGGTGATCCTTCGGCGCCTACATTTTCAAAACTGATCGTTCAGGCCAACAAAAGCCTGGATAAAGTGGGCGCCCTGATCGAGGACCTGCTCAACGTCAGCAGGCTGAACCAGGGCCAGTTGTATCTCAATAAGAGAAAATTCAGCGTGGGCGAATTGGTGGGCGATTGCTGTGAGCATGTGCGGGTAGAAGGGGAGTACTCGCTCGAAATAACCGGCGATAAGGAATTGGAAGTTTATGCCGATCCGGAAAGGATTGAGCAGGTGATCATCAATTTCGTCAATAATGCCATCAAATATGCTCCGCAATCCAGGGAAATAGATGTCCGTATCGAAAAACAGGGCGATTTGGCTAAAGTATCCGTTACCGACCATGGTCCGGGTATACATCCCGAAAAAGTCGCCCATCTTTTCGAACGATACTTCCGTGTTGACACCGGCGGTTTGCAGTTTTCAGGCCTGGGTTTGGGCCTTTATATCAGTTCCGAGATCATCAAAAGACACGACGGCAAGATCGGAGTGGATACTGAATTGGGTAAAGGCAGCACATTCTGGTTCACCATACCCATTGGCGACTGAAATAAGTTTACGATCAAAATTTGTTAAATGAACGTACAAGGCTATATTTGAGGCCAATTTTAGCCGACATAGCTCAGCTGGTAGAGCAACTCATTCGTAATGAGTAGGTCGCAGGTTCGAATCCCGTTGTCGGCTCATTTACAGATTTTTATACTATTATACAATTGCCATTATGGATGCTTCTGAGCTAAGGGACTTACAGGCTCCCATTA
>DASZWG010000544.1:0-3503 GCA_035546675.1 Mucilaginibacter sp.
ATGGCCGGTGTGCCCTCGTTCGGAACGCGGGAATCATAATATTCCAGGTCTTTCCGGATCTGTTTCGGGTCGGTAATGGTCTTTAAGGGATAAGCAAGCAGATTCACATCGGCCTGCTTGATGCCCTCGCCGTTATAAGTGGCAAATTCTCGCGTAACGCCATTGGGAAATTTCAATATCGGTATATTATCGGCAACCTGCTGCCAGTCGGGATCGGCTTTAATGCCCAACGCATTGGCTGCAGCAACTGCGTCTTTCAGGTTGGCTATCGCGGCAGCATTCGTAAACGCATTGTTGTCTACATTCTCGGCCCACTCATCCGCAGCAACAACATCCTTAATGTCGTAATGCCCCGGCCCGTTGCGCTCAACACGGCTTGCCCAAAAATCCGCCGTCGCCGAAAGGATCGGCCAGCCCTTCTCAAGCAGCCATTGTTTATCCTGCGTCACGCAATAATAACTCCACGCCGCCATCGCTACATCAGCTGTAATGTGGTGCTCGAATGGCCCGCTCAGCGCCCATACCGGTGTTTCCTCTACCCCACTGTCGGCGCTCTCCCAGGGGAACATAGCGCCTTTATAACCATGTTCAAATGCATTTTGCTTTGCAGCCGCCAGGCGTTCATACCGGTATTCGACCAGCGATTTTGCGATCTCGGGATGCAAAACCAGCAGGGCCGGGTACATCCACAGGTCGGCATCCCAAAATACGTGACCGTTATAACCCAGTCCCGACAAACCCATCGGTGATGGCGAATAGGCCGTGCCTGCACGCGAAAATGAGTACAAATGATACAACATGCTGTGTACATCCTGCTGCGCCTGCGGGTCGCCATCGATTTTTATATCGCTTTTCCACAGATCGTCCCAGGCTTTGGTATGAAACTCGATCAGCCGGTCAACTCCCTGGAGTTTGGCAAATATCGTCAGCCTTTCGGCCTCGTTCAGTGGGTCTGCGTCATGCGCTGAAGTGATCGACGAGCCGGCAACCGCATAATGATAGGTTTCTCCTGCCGCAATATCCTTGCTGAATTTCATCAGGTGCATATTGTTATCCCACATTTCATGGATCACCCGCGGTTCCTGTCCGTGCGGTTCGCTAAACAAAAAAGTATTGGAGGCGCATAGTTGCAGTTTCCCTGTCGGACTTTTGGCGGTCGAAGTAAGCAGCCTGATGGTAACATGCGGCCTGTCGATCTCGTTGTAATAGTTTTGTACGTCCCTCAGCTCATCAGGGGCCTGCATAATGCTGGCTGCCGTGATACTGATCGGTTTTTTGGCAGTGATCGAAATATCCATCAGTACCGTAAAGGGTAATTGCCGAAGTGAGTAATAGGTATATTTTACCGATGCTTCATCCCCGTAATCGAACGTGGTGGTAAACGCGGCACGCTTCATATCCAGTTCCTGCCTGAAATTGCTGATATTTTTGGAGTCGATGCGCTTCCCGTTTATCTCAAGATACATGTTCAGCAGGTTGAAGCTGTTCAGAAAATTGCTTACGCGACCGCGTCCGTACAGGTCATAGGCCCCGGCCAGCACCACATTTTTTACCTGGAACGGCTCGGGCGATGATACAATACCGATCATACCGTTAGCAACGGTGATACCGTAATAATTCTGCGGGTCGATCTTATCCGCTGTGATCACCCATGGATCCTGTGCACTGGCCATCGTTCCGTAAAAAAGCCCCAGGCCCAGCAACAATACATACAGTTTTCTCATTTTCATCTTATTAATTCAAAAAATCTGATCGCCTTATTGTTAAAGGCGATCGCATAAATCAATCCTTTTGCTGTTTTGATAGGTTTAATGTCCCTAACTTCGCCCCTGAGCATAAATCCTGATGACACCGGTGATACCCACCTGAAATTCCCGCTTGTATCCCTAAGCAACACATCGCCATAATCGGCATCATAACGACCCTCGAACGGCGTTACACCCCAAAAATCACCACCCGCCAGTATTCCATTACTCCCCGGCAACATGGCAAAACCGAATAATGGCGCTGCCTGGGCCTGTGAAGGGAATGCCTTAAATTCGAACTTCCCATTGCCTTTGTTGTAAAATACCCCCGAAGTAAACGACCGCGCCATCAATTGTTTGACATGCTTTATCGAGTCGCCGAATAATTCATCAACCGATTTCCCGGCAAAATCCGCATAAGTAGGGTACTTCTGTTTAACGGAAGACACCTGTTTCTCAATATCCGCTTTACCATAAAAGGTATAATCTTTTCCATTGATGCTATAGGTAAGCAAAGGATCCGTTATTCCGTTATTATCCAGGTCGGGCAGGTAAAGTTTGACAGGCTGCTGCGCGGTGGGTTTAAGTTTGGAGTTCCAGCCGTAATTCCCCGCTATGATATCCGTTTTACCATCGCCATCCACATCAGCCAGGGTGATCCTTTGCCACCAACCCGATAACTGTTCCATTTCGGGTGAAAATTGCTGCACAAATTTACCGTTCCTGTTCATAAAGACCTTCACTGGCATCCATTCGCCTGCTACAACCAAGTCGGGCCAACCATCTTTATCCAGATCGGCAAATGCTGCTGAGCGTATCATCCCGGCGTATTTCAGTTCATCGGGTATAAGCGCCTGGCTGTAATGTCCATGCCCGTCGTTCATCAATAGGTACGATTCCGGTATCTTTCCGAAACCTGATATTCCCGGCGCTCCGGCTACAAAAATATCCGGGTACCCGTCATGATTTACATCAGCAACCGCTACAGCCGATTTATTGACCCTGATCTGGGGGATATCATTCGAGCGCTTGAAATTCCCTTTCCCGTCGTTTATATATAAACGATCGGCCAGGGCCGGGGATCCATCGGGCAGTTCGTTTCCGCCGCTCACTACGTACAGATCAGGGTTGCCATCATGATTTACGTCGAGAAAAACGGCGTCCACATCTTCACTACCTGCATCAGCTATGAAATCCGGCTGAGGTGAAGCGTGAAAACGCCCGTTTTTATCCTGGATGAACAAAGCTCCCGGCTGATCTTTGGCCCCGCAGATATAAAAATCGTCCAGCCCGTCATGATTTACATCGGTCACAGCCATACGCGGCCCTTCGGTCGACAGCATGTGCGGGATCAACGGCTGACGGTCAAAATCAACAAATTTATCCTCTTTATGCTGCCAGTCGACCCCAACACTGCCCGTTATATCTTTCAATATCGGAGCGGGCTGCTTAAAAAATTGCTGGTAATCAAAACGCCCGCTTGCATTGGCCTGGTCGATAGTGAGACACTGATCGGCTTTTACGCTACGGAGCACCTGGTAGGTTTGATTGGGCCATACAATGAGCACGCTATCCGCCTGCTGCCTGCCGCTTAACCCAAAATGCAGCTTAGGCTCGACGGAAGATTCAAAACCCCGCGTCAGCATCAGTTGTTCATACTGCATTTGCCCCGCACAGAAAACATAAGCTTTGGCACCGATCCCGAACCGGTTATCCTGCCGGCCAATGAATTTCAGGCTGAGGTAATGGCTGCCCTTT
>DASZWG010000545.1:0-4850 GCA_035546675.1 Mucilaginibacter sp.
CAGGGCGACAATTTCCCGGCGGCTTTCAGGCGCTTGCAGGGCGCTGCCAAAGACATGCTGAACGATTTGCAGGCCTACAGTCATGGCAAACTGCATTTCGCATTTATCAACCCGCTCGAAAATTTATCGCCGCAAAGGCAGCAGGAGGCTATACAAACGCTGATGGACAAGGGCGTTGAGCCCACGAACCTGAGCGTGAAAACGGATAACGGCCTTACGCAAAAGATCATTATTCCGTACGCGCTGGTATCGGGCAATGGCAAAGAGATCGCTGTTAAGCTGCTGGACAGGCGCATCGGGCTGTCTTCGGAGGACCAGCTCAACAATTCGATACAAAACCTGGAGTATGCCTTTTCGTCGGCTATCAATAAAGTGAACGAAGGAGGCAAGCCCGAGATCGGTTTTACAGAAGGGCACCATGAGCTGACAGACCTGCAGCTGAGCGATGCGCTTAAGTCCTTGTCAGACGGTTACTTAGTAGGTAGGGTCGATTTGAAAACCATTCCTTTCGACAGCCTCACAAAGGTAAAGCTTCTCATCATCCCCAAACCGGATAAACCGTTTACCGAGCTGGAAAAGTTCAAGCTCGACCAGTTCGTAATGCGCGGCGGCAGGGTAGTGTGGACGATAGACCAGGTAAGCGCCGAATTAGACAGCCTGCAGGGGCATGGCAACTCTCAGCTCACGTTCCCCAAATCGCTGAACCTGGACGATATCCTGTTTGTATACGGGGTGCGCATCAACTATAACCTGATTGCCGACATGAACTGCGGACAAATACCCGTAGTGACCGGAAATGTTGGCGGGCAGCCCCAGATACAGAATGCGCCCTGGCTTTTCTACCCGATCATCATGCCGCTGTCCAAGAACCCGATCGTTAAGAACCTGGACGGCATCCGCATGGAGTTTGCCAGCACCATCGATACCATCGGTGTAAAGGGAATTAAAAAGACGATCCTGCTGAGCACGTCGCCCTATAACAAGGAATTCAGCACGCCCTACCTGCTTTCGCTGCAGGCGCTGGAGCAGGAACCCGACCCGAAAGCATTCCAAAATCCGCCGAAACCTGTAGCGGTGCTGCTGGAAGGAAAATTCAAATCGGACCTCCTGAACCGCCCGCTTCCCGAAGGGCTGAATGAAAAGATAGCGCAACTGAATGACAGCAAACCCACCAAAATGATCGTGATCAGCGACGGCGATGTGTTCAAGAATGATATTGCCGATGATGGATCGCCTTTCCCGCTCGGGTACGATCACTACACCCATCAATCGTATGGCAATAAGAACCTTTTGCTGAACATTGCCGACTACATGACCGACGACTCGGGACTGATCGCATTGCGCACCAAAGAGATCAAGCTGCGCTTGCTCGACAGGGCTAAGATCCGCAGCGAAAAACTGTACTGGCAGGTGATAAATACTATTATTCCGTTGGCATTTGTGTTAATATTTGCTATTTTTCAACATTATATCCGCAGGCGGAAGTATGCACACTAATTTTTAATACTTTTGGGTGAAAAATACTATTCACGGACATGAGATTTATAGTTTCCACATCAACGTTACTCAAACAGTTACAGGCCGTTAGCGGGGCCCTGAGCAATAGTACGGTTTTGCCCATACTGGAAAACTTTTTATTTGAGATAAAGAGCGGAAACTTAACTATTTCGGCCACCGACCTGCAAACCAGCATGACCACTTCGCTGACCGTGGAATCGAAGGAGAACGGGCGCATAGCCATACCTTCGCGCATATTGCTGGATACCCTGAAATCCCTGCCCGAGCAGCCTATTGCTTTCTCGGTCGACGACAGCACCTTTGCCATCGAGATCAACGCCGGCGACGGTAAATACAAGCTGAGCGGCGAGAACGGCGAGGACTTCCCGAAGATACCCGTAGTTGAAAATGCTTCATCGGTCAACCTGCCGGCATCGGTGCTGGCCGAGGCCATCAATAAGACGATATTTGCCGTGAGCAACGACGAGTTGCGCCCGGCCATGACCGGTGTTTACTGCCAGCTTTCGACCCAGTACATCACTTTTGTGGCTACCGATGCGCATAAACTGGTGCGTTACCGCCGCAAGGATGCAAAGGCGGGCGGCTCGGCCTCTTTCATCTTACCGAAAAAAGCCTTAAATTTGCTCAAATCGGCGCTCCCGTCCGAAGATATTAATGTTTCGGTGGAGTATAACAGTACCAGCGCGTTCTTTAAGTTTGGTAATATCAATCTGGTTTGCCGCCTGATTGACGAGCGTTATCCTGATTATGAAGCGGTGATCCCGCAGAATAACCCGAATAAGCTGACCATCGACAGGCAGGCGTTCCTCGGCTCGCTGAACCGCGTGGCTATTTATGCCAATAAAACGACGCATCAGGTGAGACTGAAGATCAGCGGCAGCGAATTGAATATCTCTTCGGAGGATATCGATTTTGCAAACGAAGCACACGAGCGCCTGAGCTGCCAGTATGACGGCGAGGATATCGAGATCGGCTTCAATGCCAGGTTCCTGATCGAGATGCTGAAGAACCTCGGCAGCGAGGAAGTGATGCTCGAAATGTCGACGCCAAACCGCGCGGGTTTGTTATTGCCGGTTGGAGGGGATGAGAACGAAGATGTGCTGATGCTGGTAATGCCGGTGATGCTGAATACTTATGCTTAAGTTGTAAACTTAAATTATAAATCCAAGAATGAGTCCGGCTTAAAAACCGGACTTTTTTGTTGACCGGTATAACAAATATTGCGGTCGGCAGTTATAGTAGCGATATGATGAACAGGCTTGCAGGATTGATCTTAATTATTCTGGTTACGGCTTTTGCAGCATGTAAAAACAATAACGACGCCCCCACACCAACGTTATCCACCAGCCTGGATGTGGTGAACGCCTCGGCCGATACCGTTAATTTTTACCTGAACGGTACCCGGCTCAATGTCAATTCCAATTTATACCCGTCCGGTTCATCAGGTTATTTTACGGTACTTGCCGGGCAGCAGAATTACCAGGTAAAGGATCGGTTTAATCCGGCAGGCAACACCGTTCAGCAGTTGTTCAATATTCCGTTGTCGCTGGATACGAGCCAATACTACTCGCTGTTTATTGGCGGTACGCAGGCATCGGATGCATTTTACTCGACTGATATCTTATTGCTGGACACCGTAACTAATACCTGCCTGGTGCGCTTCGTCAATGCATCGCCTGATGCGGGCGGCCTGAGCATGGCTTTGGGCGATACCACCCAATTTGTGAGCCAGCCCTTCAAATCGGTCAGCGATTTTACTTTGATAGGCATCAGTGGGTTAAAACCGGTGAAGGTTTACCAGGAAGGCAGCAGCACACCGGTTTATCAGAATACCATAGAATTACTGCAGGGTAAATCTTACACTTTTTTCTCGAAGGGCAGTATCGGTGGCAAAGGGACGAAGGCATTTAGTGTAGGCGTAGCCGTAAATGTGAATTAGTTATGACCGGTAAGAATAAATACAAACGATTCATATTCCCTTTTATCCTGGCGGCGGCAGGCATGTCCTTTGCGGCTTTTATCTCATCATGCGGTAAAACAAATTCGGGTAATGTCACGCCATCATCCAATATTCAGTACCAGGTCGTCAACCTGAGCCCCGATCTGGGACCGGTGAGCCTGTACATCAATTACCAGAATTACCGTAACGCATCGTATTATTACCCCACGCCATCGGGCTACTTTTACCTCACCTCGATCCAGCAACCCTTCCAGATCAGGCCTGGGCAGAGCCTGATACCCGGGGAGGTAACATCCACAGCCACGATTTTCAGTATCGATAGCGCTCTTCACACCAATACACGGTATACTTTATTCATCACAGGCTTACAGGCTGACAGCAGCGTGAATTATGTATTCCTGACCGATACTTCACCGGCGCCTGCCATCGGCCGCGGAAAAGTGAGGTTTATGAATGCTTCGCCATTGTCGAAAAATTTCGACGTGGTGGCCAACGGTACGATGGCTTTCCCGAACCAGCAGTACCTGAAAGTTTCATCCTATATCGAAATGCCGGCAGGTAGCTATAATTTCCAGATATTTCCGGCCGGGGCCACAACGCCGGTTTACGGCAACCTGCAAAATGTGAATATCCAGGACGGGCGGTTGTATACCATTTATACTTATGGCCTCGCCGGGCGCACAGACAGCCTGGCCTTCGGCGAAGGGGTGATCGTTAATAAATAAGTTGTTTCATTGCCGTCGTATTTATGCGGCGGTATTTATATTTTTGCCAAAATTTCAGCAAATTGGAAGTACTCAAGCATCTTATCGATTTTATCCTGCATATCGATAAGCACCTCGAAGCCATCATAGCCCAGTACCACGCGCTTACCTACCTCATCCTGTTCGTGATCATTTTTGCCGAAACCGGTTTTGTGGTAACGCCCTTTTTACCGGGCGATTCGCTGCTGTTCGCATCCGGGGCGCTCATTGCTGCCGGTAACACAGGGTTGAATATTTATTTGCTTGCTCTCATATTGGTTACGGCTGCATTTACGGGCAACACGGTCAATTACTTAGTCGGCAATTACCTGGGGCCTAAAGTTTTTAAAGCAGAGAATAAGGTGCTCAAGCTGGATTATTACCTGCAAACCAAAGCCTTTTTTGATAAATACGGCGGCCGCGCGGTTATCTTCAGCCGTTTTGTGCCTATTATCCGTACTATAGCGCCCTTTGTGGCCGGTGTGGGCCGCATGCCGTTCCTGCGGTACAGTCTTTATAATATCATCGGCGGGGCAGCATGGGTCATGCTTTTTCTCTTCGCGGGATTCTGGCTGGGAAATGTGCCCTTTTTCAAAGCGCATTTCTCCTTAGTAGGCATTGTGATCATT
>DASZWG010000546.1:0-4793 GCA_035546675.1 Mucilaginibacter sp.
ATGCTGTTTAAGGATGCTTCACGTATCCGGTATGAGGTGATCGTGGTAGATAATGCCTCGACCGACCGTTCACTCGAAATGCTGGCCTTTGAATTTCCGCAGGTTCGCATCATAGCCAATTCGGCCGATAAAGGCCTTTCAATAGCTTACAACAAGGCCATCCGCGCCGCCAAAGGCGAATATGTGTTGTTGCTGAGCCCTTATATGCTTACCGGTGCCGATAGCTTGGCCAAACTCGCCGATTTTATGGACCAGCATCCCCTGGCGGGCGGTACCAGTGTCAGGATCGTTAATTATAAAGGCGATTACCTGCCAGAGTCTAAGCACAGCCTGGGTCGTGCATGGGCGTCATTCCTCAAAACATTGGGCATGGGGTACTATTTCCCCCGGTCGGTATCGGCTTATAAGCGAGCCGACTGGATCTCGGAGTTTGAAACTTCCGAAGTTGATGTGCTGCACAGCAACTGTATGCTGCTGCGCCGTTCTGCATTGCAGCGCACAGGGCTGTTCGATGAACGTTTCAGCCGTTACCGCCACAATATCGATCTTTCGTACCGCCTGCGGCGCGAGGGCTTCAAAACCTATTATTATTCCAAAACATATCTCATTCAGTTACCGGGTAAAAGTTTAAGCAAATTTAGCTTCGAGCACCTGCGTCATTTTTATGGCGCGATGTTTATCTTCGCTGCTAAATATTTGTTTAAACTGCCTGTGATCAAACTCCATGACATAGGCGAAATTTATCCTTCGTCGTATGAAGTCGCTGAATGAAAAAGTCGTAGTCATCACCGGGGCATCTTCAGGTATAGGCAAGGCACTGGCAACTGAGTTTGCCGGTCGCGGAGCCAGCCTTGTGGTAGCCGCACGCAATTATGTAACCCTGTGCGAACTGACCGAAAGCCTGATCAAACAATATGGCATCAAAGCCGTGGCCGTACAATGCGATGTATCGGTGGAGGAGGACTGCGACCACCTCATTAAGCAAACCATCCTCACTTTCGGGCGCATTGATATCTTAATTAACAATGCCGGCATCAGCATGCGGGCGCTGTTTAAAGATGTGGACCTGAAAGTACTCAAAACACTGATGGACGTTAACTTCTGGGGCACGGTTTACTGCACCAAGTACGCCCTGCCGCATATTACCAAAACACAGGGCAGCATTGTCGGCGTTTCGTCGGTAGCCGGGTATAAGGGCCTGCCGGGGCGTTCGGGTTATTCGGCCTCCAAGTTTGCAATGAACGGTTTCTTAGACGTTTTGCGCGTCGAGAACCTGAAGACCGGCGTACACGTGCTGACCGCCTGCCCGGGCTTTACCGCTTCCAATATCCGCAACACGGCGCTGTCCAAAGATGGCTCGCAGCAGGGCGAAACGCACATGGAAGAAGAAAAGCTGATGACTGCCGAAGAAGTGGCCAAACAAATAGCCGGCGGAGTTGAAAACCACGCCCGTACCCTCGTGATGACCCGCCAGGGCAAGCTGGCCGTGCTGTTCAGCAAATTTGCGCCCGGCCTGCTGGATAAGCTGGTCTACAAAACCTTTGCGAAGGAAAAGGATGCGCTGCTGAAGTAGAACACCTTACTGCTACGGGTTATTTCAAACGCTTATTTCGCATCATTTATTTTTTTCTCCGCATCGATCACCGCATTCACCGATGCCTGATCGTTTTGCTTTTGCTTTGCAGTTTTGATCTCGTTCAGGAACTTTATAATGTACGGCGATGCACCTTCAGATTTGTATTTGATACCTATTTCGGTCAATACATCAATACCCTGCCGCGTTGAGGCAGAATCATCAACATTATCTACCATTTTTGCAAACTTGGCCAGCAAATGGATCTTTTCCTGGAGCGTGCCGGTGGTATATCGCTTATAAATGAATGGCCAATTCTTCAGGTCCCCCTTTTGGCCATATAAATAGAAAATGGTTTCAGTTAGTTCACCCTCGTTATCACTTTCAAGCGCGTGTGCGGCTTGTATAGCTTTGTCTTCGTCAACCTGGCTGATACCGTATAACGCAGATGCCTGCACCGTATAAGATTCACTTTTAAGGCCGGTATAAAATAACGGCAAATTGCGTGCATCTTTATATTTAGCCAAAACCTGCAGCACAGCCGCTTTCGTTTGATTGTTAGTTTCGGTGCGGGCTAAAGCTACAAGCTCAGGCTCGGCCTTTGTTCGTATCAGCGAATCGTTCAGATCGATCATCATAACGGCTTTCTTCCTCAGACCGGTAAACCGGTCGTTGATCGCAGCCAGGATGATTTTTTGCGCCAGGCTATCTTTTTCATCTCTCCCGGCTGCTTCGAGCCCTTCAAAACGGTCAAGGTAGAGTGGGGCATGAAAGTACTGGTAAGCATATTCGCCCAGCGATTTGTGGTCAGTTTTCTGGCATACCAGTATCTTATCGGCATCAACGTTTACCAGGTCGGGTTTTGCAGCCGAATGAAAATTCAGCGTGTCGTTTTTGGAAGTGATCCAAACCTTGTGCCGTGTGGTTTGTCCGTTACTGTAAACGTCAACGGCAACTGGCAGCTTAAAGATCTGACCGTCCTGTTTTTGCGCTATGTAAACAGATTCTGTATTCGAAGCGGCGTCCCATTGGTAACTGATATCCAGAACCGGGTGCCCCGCCCCAAAGTACCATTGGTTAAAAAACCAGTTCAGATCGCGTCCGCTGGCTTCTTCCAGCGCCAGCCTGAGCTGTGTGGCTTCAGCGTTTTTATAGGCATTGGTGGTCAGATAGATATGCAGCCCTTTATAAAAGGCGGCATTGCCCAGGTAATTGCGGAGCATGTTGAGGATTCGGCCGCCCTTTTGGTAAGTAACCCCGTTAAATACGTCTGCCGGCACCTTATAATTATAATTGACCAGTGTTTTTGAATAATTGTCCTTATTCCGAAGGTATCCCTCCAAACCATCCTCAATGTGTTCGTCTGCAGCATCTTTGCCATATTTATGCTCCAGCCAGATGATCTCGCCGAAATCGGCAAAAGATTCGTTTAATGTCAGGTTGGCCCAGTTTTTTGTGGTCACGTAATCGCCAAACCACTGATGAAATAATTCATGCTCAACACCGGGATTAAAATACTGGTCGGCCAATTCGCGCGGACTTTCCTGGTACGGGTTGCCAAATACCGTAGCTGTGGTATTTTCCATCGCTCCGCTTACGTAGTCGCTTACCGCAATTTCTGCTTCTTTGTTCCACGGGAAATCTACGCCGAGCGTCTTCGAGAAAAACTCCATCGCTTCGGGTGTTTGCCCGAATATCTGTTTGGCATACGGCGCATATTTGGGGTCGAGATAATAATCCACCGGCTTACCCCGCCAGTGATCATGATATATCCTGAAATCGCCGACCGCCATCATAAAAAGGTAGGGGGCATTGGGCCGGTCCATTTTCCACGTATCCGTCCGTGTACCATCAGGATTATTTTTCTGGGACACCAGCCGGCCGTTCGATAAGGTTACATATTTGCCGGGGACGGTCATGCTGATCTCTGATGTCGCTTTTTCATCCGGTCTGTCTATCGTCGGGAACCAACCCGACGAGCTTTCCGGTTCGCCTTCGGTCCAGATTTGTGTCGGTTTATCTTTTTCAGTACCGTGGGGATTGATAAAATAAATTCCGCGTTCATTTTTTTTGACGCCTTTCCGCTCGTTAGGTTTGGCGGTATAATCGATATAAATCGTATACGCTTCATTTGCATGGTATACCCGGTTTAAACGAATATGTATTTTTAAACTGTCGTAACCGAATTGCACCGGAAGCCTTTTATCTCCACGCACGACAGCTACATTATGGATATCCATTCCCTTTGCATCCAGCGTCAGTGAATCGGTAGGATAAAAATGTGGCTTAATCGTAACCCATTCTTTTCCATACACATAGCATTTCTCATAATCGAACCTGACGTCGAGTTTAGTATTCACCAGGTCGTTTATCTTGTCCGGTATTCTGAATGACTGGCACAAAGCGTATTTGCCGCAAATGGTAAAAGCTATTAGCAGAATGGACAGCCGTGTAAATGTTTTTCTTTTCATGTTCTGATCATTAATGTGCCAAATATAGTACTATTTATTACATAGTACTATAAAATAGAATTATTTTCTGGTAGCCATTGAGAAAAGAAAGGATGAACTGCTGAAACAGAACCCGATCGTTGGGATTTTGAGGATTGGCAGGATGGCGCAGGTTTGATAAGCGCAGTATGTACAGTGCCCTGCCCTGCCTTTGTTTATACTATGACCATAATGGTTCGGAAGATTTATTGATTTAAGAATAATTCCCGCCCCAGGGGAGGAGTGCGGTGAGAAAGTGTTTCAGCAGGGAGGGGTTTTGCGAACAATTTTACCCCTTCCTGCACCGTCCCGGGGGAAGGAATCGCACAGGCCAACTGTACTTTTATTGTAACCCTATGTCAGGACAAGACAATCTGACCTCAGACCTCCGACTTCAATCTGCGAAGCAGATTTTCCTTAACCCCGCCTTCCCATTCCGCCTTCAAAATACTCAGGACGATGGAATCGCGACGTGTACCATCGTCCAGCCACATGTGGCTTCGGATACTGCCTTCGGGTTTGCAGCCAATGCTTTTCATGGCGGCAATGCTGCGTTCGTTGCGCACGTCGGCACGGAACTCGACGCGGTGCATGTCTAATTCTTCAAACGCGAATTGTAACAGCAGGAATTTGCAATGCTTGTTCAGTCCCGTCCCCCTGAATTTGCCGCCGTACCAGGTGTAGCCCAGTTGCAGCATCTGGTTTTGAATCTGTATGTCGTAAAAACGGGT